>NZ_JAGWCT010000014.1:0-62371 GCF_020657815.1 Clostridioides sp. ZZV15-6597
GTGTTAGATATATGAAAAAAGACTGATAAATAGATTAAATAAATATTTTTGAATTAAATATTTCAATTATCCCTAGGAAAACGTTGCTGAACGAGTTATAATTTAATTGAGATATAAAAATTCTATTTCAAAAAATTCAAGATGAGGTGGAAATGCATGAGAAGTTTTGAAGAAGTAATTAAGTTTGCAAAAGAAAGAGGACCTAAAACTATATCAGTAGCATGTTGTCAAGATAAAGAAGTTTTAATGGCAGTTGAAATGGCTAGAAAAGAAAAAATAGCAAATGCCATTTTAATAGGTGATATAGAAAAGACTAAAGAAATTGCAAAAAGCATAGACATGGATATCGAAAATTATGAAGTAATAGATATAAAAGATTTAGCAGAAGCATCTCTAAAATCTGTTGAATTAGTTTCACAAGGAAAAGCCGATATGGTAATGAAAGGGTTAGTAGACACATCAATAATACTAAAAGCAGTTTTAAACAAAGAAGTAGGTCTTAGAACTGGTAATGTATTAAGCCACGTAGCAGTATTTGATGTAGAGGGGTATGACAGATTATTTTTCGTAACTGATGCAGCTATGAACTTAGCTCCTGATACAAATACTAAAAAGCAAATCATAGAAAATGCTTGCACAGTAGCACATTCATTAGATATAAGTGAACCAAAAGTTGCTGCAATATGCGCAAAAGAAAAAGTAAATCCAAAAATGAAAGATACAGTTGAAGCTAAAGAACTTGAAGAAATGTATGAAAGAGGAGAAATCAAAGGTTGTATGGTAGGTGGACCTTTTGCAATAGATAATGCAGTGTCTTTAGAAGCAGCTAAACATAAAGGTATAGATCATCCTGTAGCAGGAAGAGCTGATATATTATTGGCTCCAGACATCGAAGGTGGTAATATATTATATAAAGCTTTAGTATTTTTCTCAAAATCAAAAAATGCAGGAGTTATAGTTGGAGCTAAAGCACCAATAATATTAACTTCTAGAGCAGATAGTGAAGAAACTAAACTTAACTCAATAGCTTTGGGCGTTTTAATGGCAGCAAAGGCTTAAATTTAAGGGGGAAATAGGCAAATGAGCAAAATATTTAAAATCTTAACAATAAATCCTGGTTCGACATCAACTAAAATAGCTGTATTTGATAATGAGGATTTAGTATTTGAAAAAACACTAAGACACTCTTCTGAAGAAATAGGAAAATATGAGAAGGTTTCAGACCAATTTGAATTTCGTAAACAAGTAATAGAAGAAGCACTAAAAGAAGGTGGAGTAAAAACATCTGACTTAGATGCTGTAGTAGGTAGAGGTGGTCTTCTTAAGCCTATAAAAGGTGGAACTTACTCAGTAAGTGACGTTATGATAGAAGATTTAAAAGTAGGAGTTTTAGGAGAACATGCTTCAAATTTAGGTGGTATAATAGCAAAACAAATAGGTGATGAAGTTAATGTTCCTTCATACATAGTAGACCCAGTTGTTGTGGACGAACTAGAAGAGATTGCTAGAATTTCTGGTATGCCTGAAATAAGTAGAGCAAGTGTAGTACATGCTTTAAATCAAAAGGCAATAGCAAGAAGATATGCTAAAGAGATAAACACAAAATATGAAGATATAAATCTTATAGTTGCACATATGGGTGGAGGAGTTTCTGTTGGAGCTCATAAAAATGGTAGAATAGTAGATGTTGCAAACGCATTAGATGGAGAAGGACCTTTCTCTCCAGAAAGAAGTGGTGGATTACCAGTAGGAGCATTAGTAAAAATGTGCTTCAGTGGAGAATATACTCAAGATGAAATTAAAAAGAAAATAAAAGGTAATGGTGGATTAGTTGCATACTTAAATACTAATGATGCTAGAGAAGTTGAAGAAAGAATTGAAGCTGGTGATGAAAAAGCTAAATTAGTATACGAAGCTATGGCATATCAAATCTCTAAAGAAATAGGAGCTAATGCTGCAGTTCTTAAGGGAGATGTAAAAGCAATATTATTAACTGGTGGAATCGCATATTCAAAAATGTTTACAGATATGATTGCAGATAGAGTTAAATTCATAGCAGATGTAAAAGTTTATCCAGGTGAAGATGAAATGATTGCATTAGCTCAAGGTGGACTTAGAGTCTTAACTGGTGAAGAAGAGGCTCAAGTTTATGATAACTAATGATAAAAGAATAAGAATCATAACAGGTCACTATGGAAGTGGTAAAAGTGAATTTGCGATGAACTATGTTGTTAAATTAAGAGAGATGGTTTCTGGCAAAGTTGCTATATCCGATTTGGATGTGGTGAATGTATATTTTAGAACTAGAGAAAAGAAAGAGCTAATGAAATCTTTAGGTATACAACCAATAGATAGTTCGATTAATGCTCCAACATTAGATTTACCAGCAGTATCAGCAGAGGTAATGTCACCTATGGTTGACCATTCATACAATTCTGTTATAGACTTAGGCGGAGATAATGTAGGTGCTAGAGTTATAGGAGGATTTAGTCATTTATTAAAAGAAGGCGACTATGACATGCTTTTTGTAATAAATGCAAATAGGGAGAAAACTCAAACTTCTGAAGAAGTTATCCAATATATAAAGGAAATAGAGAAATCTTCTAAACTAAAGGTAACAGGTCTAATTAATAATACTCATCTTATTAGGTTTACTACTATTGATGATGTTTTAAGAGGTCAAAAAGTTGCAGAAGAAGTTTCTAAGGAATGTAATATACCAATAAGATATGTTGCATGCTTAGAAAATCTTGTTGAACAATTACCAAAAGATTTAGAGGGAGAAATTTTTCCGATAAAATTATATATGAGAGAAGACTGGATGTAGTTTGGGCTCAAATATATAGAAAGTTTAAGGAGGCTTAGGTAAATGGCTAAAGGAAAAGTATCTTTTAATCAAGAACGTTGTAAAGGTTGTGGATTATGTGTTGAAGCATGTCCAGTAAAAATCATACAATTAGACTCAAACACAATAAACAAAAAAGGTTATAACCCAGCAACTGTTTCTGAAATGGAAAAATGCATAGGATGTGCAAGTTGTGCAACTATGTGTCCAGATGTAGTTATAACAGTAGAAAGAGATTAATTTAAATTAATATTTAAGGGGGAATTTTAATGGCTAAGATACTTATGAAAGGTAACGAAGCATTTGGAAAAGCAGCTATAGAAGCTGGTTGCAAATATTTCTTCGGTTACCCAATAACTCCACAAAGTGAATTACCAGAATATTTATCAAGAGAGTTACCTAAAATAGGTGGAGCGTTCGTTCAAGCTGAATCAGAAGTTTCTGCGATAAACATGGTTTATGGTGGAGCAGGTGCAGGAGCAAGAGTTATGACTTCTTCATCTTCACCAGGAGTTGCTTTAAAACAAGAAGGTATAACATATGCAGTAGGAGCAGAAGTTCCTTGTGTTGTACTTAACGTAATGAGAGGTGGTCCAGGACTTGGAAGTATACAACCTTCACAAGCTGACTACTTTATGTCTACAAGAGGTGGAGGAAACGGAGACTACAGAACTCCAGTATTCGCACCAGCTACAGTTCAAGAAGCTGTTGATATGATAATGGAAGCTTTTGATGTTGCAGATTACTACAGATCACCTGTTATGGTAGTTGCAGATGGTATGATAGGTCAAATGATGGAACCAGTTGAATTCAAAGCTCCTGAAAAGAAAAGAGAATTGCCTCCTAAAGATTGGGCAACTGTTGGAACTAAAGGAAAAAGAGTACCTAATGTAATAAACTCTTTATACTTAGAGCCAGAAGTATTAGAAGATCACTGTTGGCACTTAGAAGCTAAATTCAATGAAATGGAAAAAAATGAAGTACAATATGAAATGTACAAAACAGAAGACGCTGAATTTATATTTGCAGCTTATGGAACTACTTCAAGAATAGTGAAAAGTGCAATTGATATATTAAGAGAAGAAGGAATAAAAGCAGGTCTTATAAGACCTAAAGTATTATGGCCATTCCCATTTGAAGCATTTGACCAAATCCCTAGTGCTAGAAACATATTAACTGTTGAAATGAGTATGGGACAAATGGTGGAAGATGTAAAAATGGCAGTAGAAGGTAAATTACCAGTTTACTTCCATGGAAGACCAGGAGGAATGACTCCAACACCAGCAGAAATAGTTGAAAAAGCTAAAAAAATTATTGCCGGAGAATTGGTTGCAGGAGGTGCTAGATAATGGCTGTTGTATTTAAGAAAACTCAAGGGTTACAAGATACTCAAACTCACTACTGTCCAGGATGTACACATGGTATAATCCATAGATTAGTTGGTGAAGTATTAGAAGAATTAGGAGTATTAGGTGATGCTGTAGGTGTTGTTCCAGTTGGATGTTCAGTTTTAGGATATAAATATTTTAACTGTGACACTCAAGAAGCAGCTCATGGTAGAGCACCAGCTGCTGCTACAGGAATAAAAAGAGTTCATCCTGAAAACACAGTATTCACTTATCAAGGTGATGGAGACTTAGCTTCAATCGGTACTGCTGAAATAGTTCATGCAGCTGCTAGAGGAGAAAAAATAACTACTATATTTGTAAACAATACAACATATGGTATGACTGGTGGACAAATGGCTCCAACTACATTAGTTGGACAAAGAGCTACTACTGCTCAATCAGGAAGAAATGCTGAAACTCAAGGTTATCCAATAAGAGTAAGTGAAATGTTAGCTACATTAACAGGAGCTGTATTCGTAGAAAGAGTAGCAGTTGATACTCCAGCTCATGTTAGACAAGCTAAAAAAGCTATAAAGAAAGCATTCCAAGTTCAACAAGCAGGATTAGGATTTGGAATAGTAGAAGTATTATCTACTTGTCCTACAAACTGGGGACTAGCTCCAAATGATGCTTTACAATGGTTAAGAGACAATATGATACCATACTATCCATTAGGAAATTTCAAAAATGTTGAAGTTGAGGAGGTGAAGTAAATGTCTACAGCTAGAGTAATATGTGCAGGCTTCGGAGGCCAAGGTGTTATGTCTATGGGACAATTACTTACTTATGCAGGAATGTTAGAAGGAAAAGAAGTTTCTTGGTTACCATCTTATGGACCAGAAATGCGTGGAGGTACAGCAAACTGTGCAGTAACTGTATCTAGTGAACCTGTTGGTTCTCCACTTATAACAGATGATGCAACTGCAGCTATATTATTAAATATACCAGCATTTGAAAAATTTAAAGACGATGTTGTACCTGGTGGAAAAATAATAGTAAACAGTTCTTTAATAAAAGAAAAAGTTGAAAGAACAGATGTAGATGTTTATTATATCCCAGCAAATGAATTAGCTGTTGAATTAGGTAATGATAAAGTTGCTAATATGATAATGCTAGGAGCTTACTTAAAAGTAGCTGATACAGTGGATATAGAATCTGTATTAGAAGCATTTAAAAAAGTTTTTGGACCTAGAAAAGAAAAATTTGTTCCATTAAACAGAGAAGCTTTACAAAAAGGTATGGATGCTGCATGTTGTGGAGCAACTAACTAATAAAGAAAAAAGATGTCAAAAAAAAGACAATAGAATTATTTCTATTGTCTTTTTTGCTGAGAAGTATTAAAATATTTTTATGACTGAAATTAAGAATATAATAGTATTTTATGAATTATAAAAATATAATACAAATTACAAGCTTTTCAATTATGAAAGGAGAATATTTAGTGAGAAAGTATTTTGGAACAGATGGAGTTAGAGGAGTAGCAAATACAGAATTAACATGTGATTTAGCATATAGACTTGGTAGAGCTGGTGGATTTGTCTTAGCTCAAGGAGACCATAGAGTAAAAGTAGTAGTAGGCAAAGATACTAGAATATCTGGAGATATGTTGGAGGCATCTTTAATAGCAGGTCTTATGTCTGTTGGATGTGATGTTATTACTGTTGGAATAATACCAACCCCTGCAGTTGCATATTTAACTAGAAAATATGGTGCTGATTGTGGTGTGGTTATATCTGCATCTCATAATCCTGTTGAATATAATGGAATTAAATTCTTTAATAAAAATGGATATAAATTGGATGATGAAATAGAGTTAAAGATAGAAGAATATATAGATGATATAGATAAAGTAGATTGTATGCCAGTTGGTGAAAATGTAGGAAGAAGATTACATGAGCATTATGCACAAAGAGACTATGTAGACTATTTAAAATCAATAATTAACACTGATTTTAGAGGATTAAAGGTGGTTTTGGACTGTGCTAATGGTGCATCGTATAAAGTAGCACCAATAGTATTTGATGAATTAGGAGCAAGTGTAATTTCAATAAATAGTTCACCAGATGGAAACAATATAAATTATAAATGTGGCTCTACACATCCAGAACAACTTCAAAAGGCTGTTTTGGAACATAATGCTGACTTAGGTCTTGCATATGATGGAGATGCTGATAGATTAATTGCAGTAAATGAAGAGGGTCAAATTGTTGATGGAGACCATATAATGATATTGAGTGCTTTAAATTTAAAGAAAAATAATAAATTAGCACAAGATACTTTAGTAGTTACAGTTATGAGTAATATAGGATTAACAATAGCTGCAAAAGAAAATGGAATAAAATTATCTACTACAGCAGTTGGAGATAGATATGTTTTAGAAGATATGGTTAAAAATGGATATAATCTTGGTGGAGAGCAATCTGGACATATGATATTCTTAGATTACAATACTACAGGAGATGGAGTTCTTAGTTCTTTAATACTTGCAAATATAATATTGCAAGAAAAGAAACCTTTATCAGAACTTGCATCAATAATGAGTCAATATCCACAAGTATTAGTGAATGCAACAATAAAAAATGAAAATAAAACCAAATATATGGAATATCCAGAAATAAAAACTGAAATAGAAAGAATAGAATCTATTTTAGATGGAAATGGTAGAGTCTTAATAAGACCATCAGGAACTGAACCATTGGTTAGAGTTATGTTAGAGGGTAAAGAGGAAGGTCAAATAAAAGAATTAGCAACAAATTTAGCTAATCTTATACAAGAAAAATTATCGTAATTTATAAGGGTATTCTCAGATATAAACCCTGAGGACACCTTTCTAAGCGCCAGAACTTAGTTATAGGCACAAGAATTAAGTATTATTGGAACTAAGTTGACGAGGTCAGAGTTAATCGAATTGTCGGCGGATGCTCTGCGGTGTGTTTACCATCGAAAGACTTCTTTAAATAATAGGAGTAATCCTATGGACAAAGGGAAGCCAAAGTAAACTTATATGACCTAACTCTTAAAATATATAAATAATATTTTTAGGAGGACACAAATAATGTGTGGAATAGTTGGATATTTAGGAAGTAGAAAGGCAGCAGAAGTTATCGTAGAGGGGCTTTCTAAGTTAGAGTACAGAGGTTATGACTCAGCAGGAATAGCAGTTAATGGTTCTAATTGTGATGAACTTAATATTAGAAAGTTCAAAGGTAGACTTTCTGTGCTTGCAGAAGATTTAGAAAAAAATCCTATTGATGGAAATTTGGGAATAGGACATACAAGATGGGCAACTCATGGAGAACCCTCTGATGTAAACTCACATCCTCATTTTAATCAAGCTAAAACAATAGCAGTTGTTCATAATGGGATAATAGAAAATTATATGGAAATCAAAGAAGAATTAATTTCTGAAGGTGTTAAATTTGAATCTCAAACAGATACAGAAGTAATAGCACATTTAGTAGATAAATACTATGAAGGTAACTTATTAGACGCTGTATATAAAACTATATCAAAATTAAGAGGAGCTTATGCATTAGGTGTTATATGTAAAGATCATGGAAATGAATTAGTTGCAGTAAGAAAAGATAGTCCTCTTGTAGTTGGTGTGGGTGAAGGCGAAAACTTTATAGCATCAGATATACCTGCTTTATTAAAATATACTAGAGATGTTTATTTCTTAGACAATGGAGAGATAGTTCACCTAAAAGATGAAAATGTAACAATTTATGATTCTAATAGAAATCTTGTAGAAAAAGAAGTATTCCATGTAACATGGGATGTAGAAGCTGCATCTAAAGGTGGATATGATTACTTTATGTCAAAAGAAATACATGAGCAACCAACAGGAGTTAGAGATACTCTAGAAAGAAGACTTGATGATAATGGAAATATAATTTTAGATAGCATAAATATTTCTAAAGAAGATTTAGATAAAATAAATAAAGTTTATATAGTAGCTTGTGGAACAGCATATAATGCTGGATTACTTGGTAAGTATGCTATAGAAAAATTTGTAAATATACCAGTAATAACTGATATAGCGTCAGAATTTAGATATAGTGACCCATTTGTAGATGAAAACTCATTAGTAATATTAGTTAGCCAATCTGGTGAAACAGCAGACACTTTAGCAGTATTAAGAGATTCAAAAGCTAAAGGAGCAAGAATACTTTCAATAACTAATGTTGTAGGTTCATCTATAGCAAGAGAATCAGATGATGTTTTCTATACTTGGGCAGGACCTGAAGTAGCAGTTGCATCAACTAAGGCATATACAACTCAAATAACTTCTTTATATATGATAGCTTTAGATTTTGCTATTAAAAAAGGAACAATAACTAGAGAATTTTATGATAGTATGATTTCTAAGATGAAAGAAATACCATCAAAAATACAAGAAATATTAGACAATGAGGAATATATAAAAGAAGTTGCTAAAACAGTTGTTAGCTCTGACCATGCTTTCTATTTAGGAAGAGGTATAGATTATAGTTTAGCAATGGAAGGTTCATTGAAATTAAAAGAAATATCATATATACATGCAGAAGCTTTTGCAGCAGGAGAATTAAAACATGGAACAATAGCATTAATAGAAAAAGGAACTCCTGTAATTGCTATAGCTACTCAAGAAAAATTATTTGAAAAAATGGTTTCTAATATGGAAGAAGTAAGAGCAAGAGGAGCTTATGTCGTAGCAATTGCTCAAAGTCATAACAAAGACGTTGAAAAAGCTGCTGAAAAAATAATATATATACCAAACTCAGATGATATTTTATCACCAATATTAGCAGTTGTACCAATGCAATTACTTGCTTATCATGTTTCTGTACTAAGAGGTTGCGATGTAGATAAACCAAGAAACTTAGCTAAATCAGTAACAGTTGAATAAAAATATATTAAAAATTGCATAGATAATATCTATTAGAAAAAACTCATTCTATTTGTTATAATTTTATAGAATGAGTTTTTTATTATAGAAAAAAACTATTAATCAATCTGGAGGTGTATTTGTATAAAAGAAGTAAAGCTAAAACTAGAGACATTAAAAAAAATCGAAAAAAATAACAATGATTGTATAAATTGCAAAAAATGTTTTAAAGTATGTCCTATGATGAAAGAATTTGGAGACTCACCAAGAGCACTTATGATAGATATTTTACAAAATAAATCAATAAATAAAAATATGCCATATTCCTGTATGTTATGTGGAATATGCAAGGTGGAGTGTCCAAAAGATATAGATTTAAAAGAAATGTTTTTTGATGTAAGGAAAGAAATATTCCATGATAATCAAAAAGAATTAAATGATATAGGATATAGAACAATAAAATTTCATCAAACTAATAGTTTCTCTCCATTATTCTCAAAACAATTTATTAAAAAAAACACTAAAAAGATTTTTTTCCCAGGATGTAGCCTTTCTAGCTATAGTAGTGACTTAGTATTAGAAACATATAAATATTTAGAAAATCATATAGAAAATATATCTTTAGCTTTTGAATGTTGTGGCAAGCCAACTTTAGCTATGGGAGATACAAATAAATTTGATGAATATTATTCTAAAATAGACAAGCTATTTAGAGAAAATGATATAGATGAGGTAATCGTAGCTTGTCCAAATTGTTTTAATACTATAAGAAATAACAGTGATATAAAAGTGATTTCAATATGGGAGGTGATAAAAGAATATGGGCTTCCAGAAAATCTAAAAAATCATTATGATGATTTAAATCAGGAATTTTTATTACATGACCCATGCCCTATAAGAAATGAGCATAATATACATGAGTCAGTCAGAGATATACTGGGTTTTATGGGAATAAAAATAATTGAATTTGAAAAAAATAGAGAAAACACAGAATGTTGTGGCTCTGGAGGTATGGTAAGGGTTACTAATAATGAAGTTGCTATAAACCAGACCAAAAGTAGAGCAAATAATGAAAAAACAGATTATGTAATCTCATACTGTCAATCTTGTTGTGAGTCTATGTTAATGGCAGATAAAAAAGTACTACATGTATTAGATTTTATTTTTGATGTTGATGTTATAAACAAAAATAAATTAACCCAGAAAAAAACATCATCTATTAAAAAATGGAGCACAAGGTATAAAGGAATAGCATTAGCAAAGAAGATGAATATAGAAACTTAATAAATGCACATAAAAAGTATATAAGCTAATGAAAGGAAATGATATGTTAGATACACATGCAAGAAAATATGTAGAGCCATTTATAAGCAAAGGAGCAGAGTTCTTTTTAAAACTTAAATTAACCCCAAATAACGTAACAATAATAGCGCTTATAGTTGGAATATCTACGTCTTTATTTATATATCTCGATATGAAAGTGCTAGCAATAATTACATTATGGGTTTCAGGATACTTAGATGCTGTAGATGGTGATATGGCTAGAAGTAGTAATAAAACATCCTTATTTGGAACATTAATGGATATTACTTTTGATAGAATAGTAGAAATAAGTATGATTTTAGTATTTGGTTTGAAGATGATTGATGTAAGATTAAATCTAATGATTCTTTTAAGTAGTATTCTTATGTCAATGACTATATTTT
Source organism: Clostridioides sp. ZZV15-6597 (assembly GCF_020657815.1). Taxonomy (NCBI): domain Bacteria; kingdom Bacillati; phylum Bacillota; class Clostridia; order Peptostreptococcales; family Peptostreptococcaceae; genus Clostridioides; species Clostridioides sp. ZZV15-6597. The sequence goes on from NZ_JAGWCT010000014.1 coordinate 10,807, forward strand.
TAACTGTTGGTGCTTTAACTGATAAAAAAGGTATGAAATCATTTTATTATCAAGCTGGCGTAGCTGAAAGGAGTGAGGGATTTATACTTTTTACTTTGATGATTTTATTTCAAAGTTATATTGGGATGATAGCAAATCTATTTTCTATAGTAGTTTTATTTACAGCAGTTCAAAGACTATTAGAAGCAAAAAAAATATTATAAATTAATTTTCGAGAGGGGAAAAAATGAAAAAAAGGATATTAACAATACTATTATGTTTAGGACTTATATTTGGATTGGTAGGGTGCTCAAATAACGATAAAAAAGAAGAGCCTCAAAAAGACATATTAGAAAGTAGCAATGAAGAGATTTTAAAATCTGCAAAAGGTACAACAGTTAACTTTTATGGATATGGTGGAAATGAAGTAATGAATAAATGGTTTGATAGTTATGTAATTCCAAAGATGAAAGAAGACTATGACATAACTGTAAAAAGAGTAGGAATGGATATAGAAAACATTCTTAATAAACTATTGTCAGAAAAACAAGCTGGAAGTGCTAAGGGTACTATAGATGTGGTTTGGATAAATGGAGAAAACTTTAAAACAGCAAAAGAGAATAAATTGTTATTTGGACCTTTTGTAGAGAAACTTTCTAATTATGAAAAGTATGTTGATTCATCTTCTGAAGATATTACTACAGATTTCGGAGTTAAGGTAGAGGGGATGGAAGCTCCTTGGGGTAAATCTCAATTTGCAGTTGTAACAGATACATCTAAGATTAATACAAAAATAACTGATGCAGAAACACTAAAAGAAGCAATTGTATCTAATCCTGGAAAATTTACTTATCCAGCTCCACCAGATTTTACAGGAAGTGCATTTGTTAGAAATATAATATATGATGTAGTAGGATATGATAAAGTAAAAAATTTACCAGAAGATGAAGCTAAAGTAAAACAAGCCATACAACCAGCTATGGATTATCTTAAAGAAATAAAACCATACTTATGGAATAAAGGTAAAACTTATCCTGCGACATCTTCCCAGTTAGATAATATGTATTCAGATAATGAAACTTATTTTACAATGACTTATGCTCCAAATGTATTATTAGGAAGAATAGAAAATGGAGAGTTTAGCAAATCTACAAAAGCAATAGAATTTGAAAAAGGAAATATAAGTAACACACACTTTGTTGCTATACCAGATAATTCTCAAAATAAAGAAGGTGCAATAGCGTTAATAGATTTCTTGATGAGTATAGATGCACAATCCTCTAAGACAGAAACTAAAAATTGGGGAGATACATCTGTTTTAGATATGAAAAAGATTCCAAGTGAAGATGTTAAGAAATTTAGTGAAACTATAGTATTAAAAAATTCAGTTCCAGAATTAAAAGCAGGAATAGTTCCAATAATAGAAAAAATATGGACTCAAGAGGTACTAGAAAGTGAAAAGTAAAATAATTAATGATAAAATAATTCCATATTTATTAATAGCACCTGTATCTATCATCTTGATACTTATAATGGGTGTAGGAATTATAAATTGCATCTCGCAAAGTCTAGGATTTTTTCCTCAGATTGGTCTTGAGCAAATTACATTAAGTTATTATAGAGAAATTTTTAGAGATTCTAATTTTTTAGAATCTCTTATCTTTAGTTTGAAGATTTCTTTAGTGTCATCGATTTTAGCTGTTATTATAGGTATACTTTTAGCATACATAATGTCTCAAAATAGATTTTCTAAAGTTAGATATATGATTCTAAATATTCCACTAGTAGTTCCACATATAATAGTTGTATTATTGGTATTTATAATATTTTCTCAAACAGGTATAATTTCAAGAGTATTTTACTTTTTCAATATAATAAAGGATTCATCTGAATTTATACCAATGGTTTCTGATAAAAATGGAATAGGGATAATTTTAGTTTATCTGTGGAAAGGAATACCATATATAACACTAATGGTTTATAATATACTGAAAAATATAAATGATAATCTACAACACGTATCTATAAATTTAGGTGCAAGTAAACTTCAAACTTTTAGATATATAGTGTTGCCGCTTGCTATGCCCACAATAATTTCTTCATTTATAATAATTTTTGCCTTTTCGTTTGGTTCTTTTGAAGTTCCTTTTTTAATAGGAGCATCAACTCCAAAAGCATTACCAGTTCAAGCATATCTGAGTTATGCTAGCTCAGATTTAATGCAAAGACCAATCTCAATGTGTATCAATGTTTTATTATCTGGAATAAGTTTTATACTATTAATAATTTATGATAGATTTTTTAATAAAATATCAAAATATAATGTATAGGAGTATCTATGAGTAAAAAATTTAATATAATTCTTAATATCCTGTTTGTAGTTATTATAACTCCTATAATATTATTGACAATATGGGGAGTTGTAAATACATGGCCATTTCCAAATCTTTTACCTAATGAATTTTCATTAAGAGGATTTAGATATATTTTAGATATAAGTAATCTGAATATTATTTTGAGAAGTATTATAATATCAATAACTGTAGTCTTAGTCACTATTTTATTAAGCATACCAGCATCCAAAGCATTAGCATTATATAACTTTAAAGGAAAAAGGTTTTGTGAGTTACTGATATTGTCTCCAATTATAATTCCACTAATATCTGTTGCTATGGGCATACATATAGCATTTATAAGAATAGGTCTAGCCAATAATATTTTGGGAGTAATTATTATAAATATACTTCCATGCATACCATATTCAGTTCGAATAATAACAGATGTTTATAAATTAATAGGTGATAATTTAGAAATACAAGCGAGAGTACTTGGAGCAAGTAGATTTAATACATTTAGATATGTGACTTTCCCTTTGATTTTGCCAGGGATATTGGGTGCATCAAGTATGTCTTTCATAATATCATTTAGTCAATATTTTTTGACTCTTCTTATAGGTGGAGGTAGTGTCATAACCTATCCAATGATTATGTTTCCATATATACAAAGTGGAGACAGGACAATAGCATCTTTGTATAGTATGGTTTTTTTAATAATAAGTTTATTTATCTTGATAATAATAGAATACAATGTAAAAAAGAAATATAAACATATTCAAAATACAAGGCTATTTTAGTACGATTGGAGGTGTAACAATTGTCATCAGTTAAACTTATAAATTTATGTAAGAGTTTTAACAAAATAAAAGTTTTAAACAATATGAATTTGGATATAAAAGAAGGAGAAATAGTTTCTCTTTTAGGCCCATCAGGTTGTGGAAAAAGTACTACTCTAAAATTAATTGCTGGTATTCTACATCCTGATTACGGAGACATACTTTTAAATAATGAATCAGTATTAGATATACCTATAGGAAAAAGAGATACTGTAATAGTTTTTCAAGATTATTTACTATTTCCACATATGACTTTATATGAAAATATAGAATTTGGTCTTAAAATGAAAAAAATAAACAAGAATATAAGACAAAGTAAAGTAAATGAGCTTATAAATTTAGTTAAGCTAAAAGGATATGAAAATAAATATCCAAACGAACTCTCAGGAGGACAACAACAACGTGTTGCAATAGCAAGGTCTTTAGCAATAAATCCAAAGGTACTGTTATTAGATGAGCCATTTTCAAATTTAGATATTAATTTACGCAATGAAATGAGAGAATTTGTATTAGGATTACAAAAACATCTAAAGATAACAACGGTATTAGTAACACATGACAAAGAAGAAGCATTGATGATGAGTGATAGAATAGCAGTTATGTTAAATGGTGAGGTTAAACAATTCGACAAGCCAGATAACCTTTATGAAAATCCCAAAAGTAAAGAAGTTGCAAATATATTTGGAGAAAAAAATTATTTAATAGGAAATATAAGAAACGGAGAATTTGTAAATGATATAATTTCTATTAAATTAGATAAATATAAAAATATAAATATAGATAATGTAGAATTAATGATACCAAAAGAAAGTATAATCCTAAAAGCGATTAATAATGATGTAGGAAGAGAAGGGATTATATTAAGAAAGAGATATGCAGGAGATAAAATTTACTATGATGTAGATATTGACGGAACTGTATTAAAAGCTAGTAGTAACAATAATTTATATGAAATAAATGAAAAGGTAAATGTATTTATAGAACAAAGAAAAATTCTATTCTTTCCTATTGAATTATAGAAAAAAACTATAACTGTAATCAAGTAAATAAGTATCAAATATATTTTAATTTTGTTATAATGAATTCGAATACTATAATAAAATAAGATTTTATATCAAAAAAGGGAATATTTTTAATATTTGGAGGGTAATTTTATGAAATTTAGTAAAAGATTTAAAGTTTTAGCTATTGGTTTAACTTTAGTATTAACATTAGGGAGTGTAGTTGGTTGTGATTCTAAAGAATCAGAAAAACCAAAAGAATCTTCTCAAAGTCAAGATAAGACTAGTTATAAAGAAGCCACAGGAGAAGAGGCTGTAAAAATGATGAAGAAAAATAAAGAGTTATTGATATTAGATGTAAGAGGTGCAGACGACTATGCTAAAGGTCATATTATAAATGGTATAAATATATCAGTGGATGATTTAGAAGGTAAATTAAGTGATTTAGAAGGATATAAGGATAAAACTATATTAGCGTATTGTAACTCAGGTAAAAAAAGTGCAAAAGCGGCTGAAATATTAATAAAAAATGGATTTAAAGATGTTTATAATGCAGAAGGTGTAAAAGATTTTGATTATGGACTAGTTACATATAATGATATAACTGCGCCTGAAATGTTAAAGTTAATAAGCGAAAATAAAGATGCTATAGTGATAGATGCTAGAAAGGCAAAGGAATTTGAAACTGGACATTTAAAAGAAGCTATCAATATACCATTAGAAGACACAGAAAAGAAAATGGGAGAACTTGATAAAAATAAGGATATAATCTTATACTGTAGAACTGGAAACAGAAGTGGACAAGCAGCTAAAATACTTTCAGAGAATGGATTTACAAAAGTATATAATTCAATTGATGGTGTAGATGAATATGATTTTGATTTAGTTAAATAGATTAAAATAATAAAAGATTGCTTAGAAATCGGAGTACAAATTATGTCAAAAAAATTCAGAGAAGAAATAGAAGAAGATTTTTGTGTTAATGTTAAATCAATTTCTACAGAAGATTTGAAAGAGAAAGTACAAGAAGAATCTTGGGTTATAGTTGATACTCGCTTAAATGATGCATATAATGGCTGGAAATTAGATGGAGTAAAAAGAGGAGGACATATAAGAGGAGCAGTAGATTTTTCTGCGAATTGGTTATATGTAGACTCAGATAAAAAAGATAAGGTACTAGAACAAGCACTAAAAACAAAAGGTATTGATTTAGATAAAAATATAGTACTATATGATGCTAATGGAAAAGATGCTTTACTTGTAGCTACTTACTTATCTAAAAAAGGATATAAAAATCTATATAAATATGATATTAAACAATGGGCAAATAATGAAAATCTTCCAATGGAAAGATATAAGAATTATCAAATGATAGTACCTGCTTCTATAATAAAAGATATTTTGGATGGAAAAATTCCAGAGACATTTGAACATTCTAAGAATATAAAAATGATTGAAGCAAGTTGGGGAGAAGAAAAAGAATCTTATGCAAAAGGGCATATACCTACAAGTGTTCATATAAATACTGATATTATAGAACCTCCTCCAACATGGATGCTTACTAATGATGATAATTTGGCCAAATTTGCTTTAGACTATGGATTTACAAAAGATGATACTGTGATAGTTTCAAGTAGTGCATCTATGGCTTCTTATAGAATTGCTACTATATTACGATATATAGGAGTAAGAGATGTAAGAGTTTTGAATGGCGGAATAAACTCATGGTTATCAGAAGGATATGAGTTGGAGTTAACTAGCAATCCAAAGAGTTCATGTACTACTTTTGGGGCAAATATACCAGCTAATCCACAACTAATTGTTAGTATACCAGAATTAAAGCAAAAGCTAAGAGATAAAAATAAATTTACGTTAGTGGACAATCGTTCTTGGGATGAACATATAGGTAAAATATCTGGATATAGCTATTATGATAAAAAAGGGCGTATACCAGGAGCCTTATATGGTTATGCAGGTAGTGACAGTGTATCACTAGAAGAGTATCGTAATATAGATAACACAATGAGAAATCAATATGAGATATTGGAAATGTGGGATAAAGAAAATATAGATACTAATAAACAACTTGCATTTATGTGTGGCAGTGGATGGCGTGCTGCAGAGGTATTAACATATGCAAATGTTATGGGATTTGAAAATACTTCTCTCTATAGTGATGGATGGATGGGATGGAGTCTTGATGATTCAAATCCAATTGAAATAGGAGATTTAAAATAGAATTTTGTAAAAAATACAATATAATTGTTTAAAATGAAGGTATATTCAGTTTATTAAGTTGAATATACCTTTGTTATGTTTTAAAATATAAACATAGTTAGAATATGCTTATATAGATGTACACTTATTTAAACATATTATTAGCAATATAGAATTATAAATTTATATATTATGAGGTGTGAAATATGATTAGTAAAGATGAAAAAGCAAGGTTAAAAGCTGAAGGTATATTAGCTCAAAGCCAAGAAGGGTATTTCTCAATAAGAATATTGAGTAGAGCAGGAAACTTTACAGCAGAACAGCTTATCAACTTATCAAAGTTATCTGAAAAATATGGTAGAGGTTATTTAGGTGTTACTACTAGATTAGCTGTTGAAATACCATGGATAAAGTATGAAGATATAGATTTAATGAAGGAAGATTTAAAAGCTGTAGGGCTAAAGCATGGTGGTACGGGTAAAAAAGTAAGACCATTAGTCGCATGTAAGGGTACTGTATGCCAACATGGAATATATGATACACAAGAATTATGTGGAAAGTTACATGATTCATATTTTGGATATGATTTACCATCTAAAACTAAAATTACATTAGTTGGATGTCCAAATAACTGTGCAAAGGCGAATACTAATGATGTGGGTATAGTAGGTCAAGTATATGTAAAATTTAATGAAGAGAAATGTAAAAATTGTGGATTGTGTACATCATCCTGTAGACAAAAAGCAGTTTATATGGAAGATAAGAAATTAGTGTGGAATAAAGAAGAATGTGTAAATTGTGGAAAGTGTGCTCAAGCATGTCCATTTGGAGCTATGGAAGTTGATAAAAAAGGACTAGCTGTTTATCTTGGTGGTAGAATGGGAAGAGGCTATAGATTTGGAGATAGACTTAGTAATTTGTATACAGAAGATAATATAGAAGAATTAGTGCAAGATGTATTTTATACATATAAACAATTAGCAAGTCCAGGAGAAAGAATAAGTAAAGTATTAGAGAGAATTGGAATTGAAGAGTTTGAAAAACATTTATTGAATATAAAATTACAAAATGCATAAAAATACATAATGATGAAGTATATCTCTCTTAAATTTGTTAATAATTCTGTTATAGAGAAAAACAAATTTAAGGGGGATTTTTATTATGAAGATAATAAAATTAGTTGTAAGTTTTTTTATGTTAATGGCTATAGGCATGACAATATCTTATGCGGATACAAGCATAAATACTAGATATAATAAACTAATTAGTGCTCTTGAAACTTCAGAGGCTGATTTTAAATATTATAATATGAAAATTAATTCTGTTATAAATTATAATTTATCAAATAAAGAATTACATAATATTTTTCTAGAAATAATTAACAATCTAAAGCTAGATGAAAAAGGAATAAATTGGAATGAAAAAGGGTATGGCGATAAAATACAATTATGTGCTACTATAAAAGATAGCGATAAAGAAATTTCTATAAAAGGAATAAATAAAAATAATAAAGAAAGCTACATAATAGTTGACATATTGGACAACAAAGTATATAAACATAAAGAGGATATTTATAGTAGTGTAGAAAATGTGTTAAATAAATATTCATCTCAAGTAGATGTATCTGCTTGTGTTGTTGGAGAATACACAAAAAGGTTACAAAACCACAAATATGATGATATTTTACAAAAAATATTATATAATATGAGTGCTAAGCAAATAGATAAAGTGAAAGACGTAAACTTTTTATCTATAACAGCATATAGTAAAGTATTAAATGATGATGATTTAGAATATTTAGGGGAAAAAATCAATTTAAATATAGGAATTAAATATAATGAGGACGATGGAAAAACACTCATATATATTGCCACACCAATTATAAAATTAGATTATTAATTATGAGGAGATCAGAAAATATGGCTAAGATAATAGTAAAAAAGAGTAATCCACTTAAAGGTAGTGTTAAAATAGATGGCGCAAAAAATGCAGTTTTACCAATAATAGCAGCAACTTTATTAGCAAACGGGAAATCAACTTTAAATGGAGTCCCAAATTTGAGAGATGTTCATGTTATATCAGATTTATTGAGACATGTAGGAGCAGAAGTTGAATATAAAGAAAATGTACTTACTGTTGACGCAAGTAATATAAAAACTTGTGAAGCTCCATATGAGCTTGTAAGAAAGATGAGAGCTTCTTTTTTGGTTATGGGACCATTACTTGCTAGATTTAATAGTACAAAAATTTCTATGCCAGGAGGATGTGCTATAGGAACGAGACCTATAGATTTACATTTAAAAGGATTTAAAGCTTTAGGTGCAAAAATAGAAATGGACCATGGTTTTGTTGAAGCTGCAACAGAAAAATTAGTAGGAAATAAATTGTATTTAGATTTCCCATCTGTTGGAGCTACTGAAAATATAATGATGACAGCTTCTTTAGCAGAAGGAACTACAATAATAGAAAATGCAGCAGAAGAACCAGAAATAGTTGACTTAGCTAATTTCTTAAATGAAATGGGAGCAGATGTTAAAGGTGCAGGTACTAACACTATAAAGATAAAAGGTGTTAAGGAGTTAAAAGGAGCAGAACATAACGTAATTCCAGACAGAATAGAAGCAGCAACTTATATGGTTGCAGCAGCTATGACAAAAGGTGACATAACAGTTGAAAATGTTTTAATGGAGCATTTAAAGCCAGTTGTAGCTAAATTAAGAGAAGCAGGTTGTGAAATTACAGAGATGGACAATTCTGTTAGAGTAGTAGGTCCAAAGGTATTAAAGCCAATAGACATAAAGACTTTACCACATCCAGGGTTTCCTACAGATGTGCAAGCTCAGTTTATGGCTATGCTTACTGTAGCTAATGGAACTGGTGTAGTTATAGAAACTGTTTTTGAAAATAGATTTATGCATGTTGCTGAATTCAATAGAATGGGTGCTAATATAAAAATAGATGGAAGAAGTGCGGTTGTTAATGGAGTAGATGAATTACACGGTGCAGCAGTAAATGCTACTGATTTAAGAGCAGGAGCAGCGCTTATTTTATGCGGTCTTATAGCAGAAGGAGAAACTCAAATAGGAGAAATATACCATATTCAAAGAGGTTATGTTGATATAGATAAAAAGATAACAGCATTAGGTGGTCAAATCAAAATAGTAGAAGATTAATAATTGGTTTAGATAAGTAAGTTATAAATTGATAGGGTTGTTCATATACTTAAATACAAGGTTTTAAAAGCTAAGGAGGAGAGTATATGAAGAACCCATTGGTTGTTTTGTTAGGATTTGTAACTTGCTCTGTGTTAGTCCCTTCATTGATAACTTTAGTTTCTTACAAAAATGTGGAACTAACTGAAAAACCAGAGAAAGTAGTATCTATAAACAAAACCATTAAAAAAAATGATATTAAAGATGAAAGTAAGAAAGAAGAGAAAAAGGTAGTAAACTATGAAACTGTAGACAAAAAAACACCAGTTATAAATGTCTATAATCACATATCAGGTAAAGTTGAAAAAATGGACATGGAAAACTATCTATGTGGAGTACTAGCTGGTGAGATGTCCTCGGATTTTGATATAGAGGCTTTAAAAGCCCAAGCTGTAGCAGCTAGAACGTATGTAGTATATAAGCAAGAACATGGGAAATCAAGTAAACATAAAAATGCAGTGGTATGTACTGATTATAAACACTGTCAAGAGTACAAGAGTTATGCTACTCTTAAAAAGTTGAATGGTGAAGAATGGATTAAAAATAAGTATTCTAAAATTCAAAACGCAGTTAAAGGTACTAAGGGGCAGATAATAACTTATAATGATAAGGCTATACTTCCTCTTTATTTCTCTACCTCTTCAGGGAAAACAGAGAATAGTGAAGAAGTATTTGCATCAAAATATCCTTATTTAAAATCTGTAGAAAGCCCATATGATAAGTATTCTCCAAAATTTGCATCAACACTTAAAATCAGCAATACAGATTTTGTCAAGAGTCTTAGAAAGTCTTATAGTAGTATTGTAATAGATGTGAATAATTTGAGTAAACAAGTTGCAATAACTAAAAGAAGCGATGCTGGAACTGTAGAAAAAATAAAATTAGGAAACAAAGAAGTAACAGGTAAAGATGTAAGAACTGTTTTTAACTTAAATTCTGCAAACTTTGATATAAAATTTGGAGAAGGATACATAGATTTTGTAGTAAAAGGATATGGTCATGGTGTTGGTATGAGCCAATGGGGAGCTGAAGGTATGGCAGAAGAAGGCTATAAATACTATGATATATTATCACATTACTATACTGATACAAAAATAAAAGATATATACTAATAATTGTATAAAATACCAAAAACACGTCAATAATCCAAATGTAGAAATATATTTGGAGGTGCGAAATGAAGAAAAAACTGTTAGAAAAAGATGGTTTTTATTTATCTTTATTTGTATGTGTTTGTTTATTAGCAGTAGGTGGAGTTTGGTTTACAAATAATAATGTAGATAAATTAGCTTCTAATAAAGGCATGATAGAAAAATCTAATAAAGATAGTGAAGAGGAAATACATTTAATTGAAAAAGATAAGAAAGATGCTATCCCTACTGCGACAGATTCAAAACAAAACTTAGAAAAAGCTAAGGCAAAAGAAGAAAATAAGTCAAGTACAACAAAATTAAATTACATTGGTGATAAGATAATAAGAGAGTATTCAGAAAAAGAACCTAGTTATTCTAAAACATTGGATGTTTGGGAAACTCATAAAGGTATAGATGTTAGTTGTACTAAAGGTAAAGAAATAAAATCTCTATTAAACGGAATGGTAGTAGATGTATTTGATGATGAAGAATATGGAAAATCAGTAAAAATAAAAAGCGACAATAATACTGTAGTAGTATATTCAAATCTAGATGAAAATGTTAGTGTTAAGAAGAATCAGAAAGTAACAGAAGGACAATCACTAGGTACTGTAGGAAGTACTTCTCAGATAGAAAGTGAAGAAGGTATACATGTGCATTTAGAAGCATATAATGGAGAAAAATCTATAGACCCAATGAGTCTAATTAAGTAAAAGTATAACAAGTTTAATCATATTTGGTTAAGCTTGTTATATTTTTTGGTGTTTTTACATATATATCATTAAAGCTATTATGTGAGGGGGGTAATCTTTGAGATCTCATATAGAGGAAAGAGCCATAGTGGTAGCAAAATATATACTTGAAAAAAACACTACAGTAAGACAAACAGCCAAGACATTTGGAGTAAGTAAAAGTACAATTCACAAGGATGTTACAGAAAGATTGAAGGAAATAAATCCATCCCTTGCCAAAGAAGTTAAAAGTGTGCTAGACAAAAATAAATCAGAGAGACATATTAGAGGGGGATTAGCAACGAAATTAAAGTATGAGAAGGAACATAAAAAAATGTAGGTTAAAAACCTACTTTTTTTATTACATTAAATTATTATAAGAAATATATTAGATAATTATAAATAGCAAAAGAATAATACCCTCAAAACATTTATTTTCTCTTGATTAAAGCGAGATTTTTGTATATGCTTTATTATAGGAGTATTAATAAATAGGCTTATAATATAATCTAATATATAAATGAAGGAGTTGAAAAAATGGCTGGAGCTGATATAGGCATAGATTTAGGTACTGCAAATGTACTTGTTTATGTTAGTGGTAAGGGAATCGTTTTAGAAGAACCATCTGTTGTTGCAATAGACAACAGAACAGATTCTGTTTTAGCTGTAGGAGAAGAGGCTAAAAAAATGATAGGAAGAACACCAGGTAATATAGTTGCAATAAGACCTTTAAGAGATGGTGTAATTTCAGATTATGATGTAACTGAGAAGATGTTAAAATCTTTTATAGATAAGATAGTTGATAAAAAGGGATTTGGAAGATTTTTCATGCCTAGAATTATGGTATGTGTGCCAACAGGTGTTACAGAAGTAGAAAAGAGAGCAGTAGAGGATGCAACTAGACAAGCTGGGGCTAGAGAAGTATATATCATAGAAGAGCCAATAGCAGCAGCTATAGGAGCTGGTGTAGACATATCACAACCTAATGGTAATATGATTATAGATATTGGTGGAGGAACTGTAGATATAGCCGTAATATCACTAGGAGGAGCAGTTGTAAGTGAATCTATAAAAGTTGGTGGAGACCGATTTGATGATGCTATAGTTAAGTACATGAAAAAACAACATAATCTTCTTATTGGAGAAAGAACAGCAGAAAAAATTAAGTTTGAAATTGGCTCTGCATTTAAGAGAGAAGAAGAAAAGTATATGAAAATAACAGGAAGGAATCTGATTACAGGTCTTCCTAGTTCTATAACTATAAACTCAACAGAAATGTTAGAAGCCCTTAGAGAATGTGTTGAACAAATAGTTGTTGCAACGCATGCTGTTTTAGAAAAAACACCACCTGAATTAGCAGCAGATATAGGAGATGTTGGTATAATAATGACTGGCGGAGGCTCATTATTATATGGATTAGATAAAATAATAGAACAGAGAACAGGAATAACTGTTACAATAGCAGATGAACCACTATCTTGTGTTGCGAAAGGAACAGGGATTGCTTTGGGCTCAATAGATTTACTTGAAACAGGTGGGTCTTTCAAAAGAAAATAATTAGGAGTTGTAATTAGAAAATAAAAATATATTTAAATATAATCAAATATAGTATAATATAATCACAGAAAGGTGTGATTATATGAGTAAACATTATAAACCTAAAGAATTTGCAGAATTATTAAATATGTCAGTTATAACTCTGCAAAGATGGGATAATGATGGTAAATTAAAGGCATTTAGAACGCCTACGAATAGAAGGTATTACACTCATGAACAATATCTAGAATATACAGGAATACATAAAGAAACAGATAATAGAAAAGTAGTTATTTATACAAGGGTTTCAACCTCTAATCAAAAAGATGATTTAAAAAATCAAGTTGAATTTCTTAGACAATATGCTAATTCTAAAGGAATAATAGTAGATGAAGTCATTGAGGATTATGGAAGTGGGTTAAATTATAATCGCAAAAAATGGAATAAACTTATTGATAGTTGTATGACTAATGAAGTAAGTAGAATTATCATAACTCATAAAGATAGATTTATTCGTTTCGGATATGATTGGTTTGAAAGATTTTTAACTAAATTCAATGTAGAGATTATAGTTGTAAATAATGAAAGTCTTTCACCTCAAGAAGAATTAGTTCAAGATATAATATCAATACTTCATATTTTTAGTTGTCGCATATATGGATTAAAAAAATACAAGAAAAAGATTAGAGAGGATGAAGATGTTGAAAAGAGCATACAAGATAGAGATTAACCCCTCTGATGAACAAAAATCTAAAATACACAAAACTATTGGTGTATCAAGGTTTATATACAACTTCTATATTGCTCATAGTAAAGAGCTTTATGAAAAAGACGGAAAATTTGTGAGTGGTATGGACTTTTCTAAATGGATAAATAACGAGTATGTACCTAATAATCAAGATATGAAATGGATTAAAGAAGTATCTTCTAAAGCTATTAAACAAGCTATTATGAATGGGGATAAAGCCTTTAAAGACTTTTTTAAAGGTGCTAAAGGCTTTCCTAAGTTCAAGAAAAAGAAAAATCAAGATGTAAAAGCATATTTCCCTAAGAATAATAAGACTGATTGGACTATTGAAAGGCATAGAGTTAAAATACCTACTCTTGGGTGGGTAAGATTAAAAGAATTTGGATATATACCAACAAATTCAATAGTTAAAAGTGGTACAGTAAGTCAAAAATCTAATAGATACTATGTATCTATATTAGTTGAGGAAGATGATATTCAAGTATCTAAATGTACTAATGAAGGAATAGGTATTTACTTAGGAATTAAAGATTTTGCAATATGTTCAAATGGAAGTAAATTTAAAAATATAAATAAGACTTCAACTATCAAAAAAGTTGAAAAGAAATTAAAAAGAGAGCAAAGAAAACTTTCAAGAAAATATGAGAGTTTAAAAGTAAGAAATAAAAATATAAAAGAAGGAGTAGCTACTCGTCAAAATATCCAAAAACAGATAGCCAAAGTACAAAAAATTCATCAAAGATTAGCTAATATAAGAACTGATTATATTAATAAAACAGTATTTCAGGTAACAGAGCAAAAGCCAAGCTATATAACTATTGAAGATTTAAATGTTAGTGGAATGATGAAGAATAAGCATTTATCAAAGGCTATATCAAGTCAAAAGTTCTTTGAATTTAGAACTAAACTAACTGCTAAGTGTAAACAAAATAATATAGAACTTAGAGTAGCTGATAGATGGTATCCATCATCAAAGATTTGTAGCCAATGTGGTGAGGTTAATAAAGGTTTAAAGCTTAAAGATAGAGTGTACAAATGTAGTTGTGGTTTATCTATTGATAGAGATTTAAATGCAGGTCTTAATCTTAAAAATGCTAAAAAATATAAGATAGCTTAAAATCAAAGTGATTCGCCCACACGCGGCTTAAAAGTACTTATATATGTACGGAGGGCTAACTTCGGAATTTAAGCCTTTGGAGAACTATACTAAATCGTAGTAGCTTAGGCAAGGCGAGGTTCAGTGAAGAAGGAAAAATCTCGATATGGATATATTTGACCATATTTTGAGTAGCAGGAATTATGAGTATAATTACAAAAATAGAACAACAAAAAAGAAATGATGATAGAGTAAATATTTATGTTGATGATAAATTTTTTATTGCTATATTTAAAGAACTTGTTTATACATTTAATTTAAAAAAAGGAAATGAAGTAAATGAAGAGGAATTAAAATCTATTTTAGATGATGAGATGTATATAAAAGCTAAAAATAAAGCATTAAATATTTTGTCTCGTGCTGACCAGTCTGAAAAAAAAATGAAAGAAAAACTATCAGCAGATTTTGAAGAAGATACAATTGATAGAGTTATAGATTTTCTTAAAAATTATAATCTGGTAAATGACAATATATTAGCTCAGAAAATAGTTAATACCAACGTTAATTTAAACAAATGTGGTAAAAACAGAATTAAACAAAATTTATACAATAAAGGTATTGAGAGAAGTGCAATTGATGAAGCAGTATCAGAATTAGACAAAGATACTGAATTTGAAAATGCCATGTATCTAGCAAAAAAAAGATATGAGAGGGTAAAAAAAGAAGATAAAAAGAAAATATATCAAAAAATTTCTCAACATCTTTCCTATAAAGGCTTTGATTATGATATTATTAAAAGAGTTTTAAATAAACTTTTAAATTTTGATGAATCTGATATATAAGTATATTTTTAAATATACTAAGGAGGTAAATTATGAAACTAATTATTGGTGGTTTAAGCTTTTTATTAGGATTATATAATATATATCAATTATATAGAGAAGATAGTATGAGATAAGTATTATTTTATTAAAAGATAATATTTATTATGGAGGGGAAATCAAATGAAAAGTCAAAAAAGATTTAAAATTTTAGATGTTGATATTTACCTACAACCATTCGAATCTGACATAAAAAAAAGAATGAAACACTATGAAGATGTAAAAGCAAAAATATTAACTAACTGTGAAAATTTTAGTTCTTTTGCAAATGCTCATCTTTATTATGGATTCCATCAAACAAATGATGGATGGTTTTATAGAGAGTGGGCTCCAAATGCAGATAGTTTATCATTAATTGGTGACTTTAATAATTGGAATAGAAAATCCCATCCTCTAAAAAAAATAGATTCTGGTAATTGGGAAATTTTCATACCTGATAAAAACAGCTTACCTCATAAATCCGAGGTGAAGGTACAGGTCACTGCAAATGGTGAAACATTTGACCGTATACCATTATACATAAAGAGGGTAATACAAAAGGATTCTGGTAACTTTAATGGGCAGATATGGCAACCAAAAACTCGATTTAGTTGGACTGATAATGAATTTGACTTAAAAAACATAACTTCTCCTTTAATCTACGAATGTCACATAGGTATGGCTACTGAAAAAGAATCTATTGGAACTTATAATGAATTTACTGAAAACATACTTCCTAGGATAAAGAAATCTGGATACAATACTATTCAACTTATGGCTATCATGGAACATCCATATTATGCTTCTTTTGGATACCAAGTTTCAAACTTTTATTCAATTTCATCTAGGTTCGGTACACCTGAAGACTTAAAAAACCTTATAAATACGGCTCATTCAATGGGAATTGCTGTTTTGTTAGATTTAGTTCACTCTCATGCTGTAAAAAATACTTTAGAGGGAATAAATGAATTTGATGGAAGTGAGCACCAATTTTTCCATTCAGGTTCAAAAGGTAATCACCCTGCTTGGGGAACAAAGCTCTTTAACTACGGTAAACCTGAGGTAATTCATTTTTTACTTTCAAATATAAAATTTTGGCTAAATGAGTATCATTTTGATGGTTTTAGATTTGATGGTGTAACCTCAATGCTATATCATAACCATGGTCTTGGAGTTTCATTTGACAGTTATAAAAAGTATTTCAGTACAAATACAGATATGGAAGCTATAACATACCTTCAATTTGCAAATGAACTAATAAAAGAAATCAAACCTAATTCAATAAGCATTGCAGAAGATATGAGTGGAATGCCTGGAATGTGTATACCTATAAGAGATGGTGGAATTGGCTTTGACTATAGATTAGCAATGGGAGTACCTGATTTTTGGATAAAAACTATTTCAAATTCTTATGATGAAAATTGGGATTTAGGCAAAATGTGGCACGAGCTTACTACTAGACGCCCTGGTGAAAAAAACATTGGATATTGTGAATCTCATGACCAAGCATTAGTTGGTGACAAGACAATTATATTTTGGTTAGCAGATAAAGAAATGTACTGGAATATGGAAATAAACTCAAATAATCATATTATTGATAGAGCTATTGCTCTAAACAAACTAATTAAATTAGCAACATTTTCTCTAGCTGGTGAAGGATACCTAAATTTTATGGGAAATGAATTTGGACACCCTGAATGGATTGATTTTCCACGTGAAGGAAACAATTGGAGTTATAAATATGCTAGAAGACAATGGAGTCTTTCAGAAAATGATAACTTAAAATATAAACAACTATTAAACTTTGATAAATCTATGCTTGAACTTACAAAATACAGTGATATTTTTACACAGAATAGTTATGAACTTGTACATATAGATAATGATAAAAAACTTTTAGTATACAGTAAAGGTAAATATTTATTTATATTTAATTTTCATCCTAATCTGATGCAATCAGTAGATATATCAAAATTCCAAGACAAAAAATACAAGACAGTATTGAGTACTGATATGATAGAATTTGGAGGAAAAACAAGCCTAGAAAACTTAGTAGACTACGATGTCTATTTTACTTCTACTCCTCCATCTTCTAAAATACCTATTGCATCTCGCACAGCAATAGTACTTTTAAATAATACTATCTAGATATAAATAACTACTAAAAGCCAAATAACAATTTTGATTTTGATACAAAATGCTATTTGGCTAATTTATTTTCTTGCTACTTAATTATTTTTTATGGTTGACATTATAATTTCCAACTTTTAATTTGTGGCATTATATTCATCTTAACAGTCTGAGGCTTTAAAGCATTTCTAACTTTATACCTTGTAACTGATAACATCGTAATTAACCTCTATCCTAAATTTTTTTATCATTATATACTCTATCTTAATATTATACAATATAATTTGCCCTATCAAAAACCTTAATCTATTCAATATCTATCTTATACATTTTTTTAATGCTTTAGAAATAGGAAGTGCTATTATAAGACCTATTAATACCTGCATTAAATTGCCTGGTATTGAAGTAAGTGGAGTTATAAAATTACCATAAAGTATAACCTCTGTTACATAATATCCAAACAACATCCAAATTGATGAAACTACTACTCCTATTACATTAATCAAAAAATTTTCTCCATTCTTGCCATTTGCCCATACAATCTTTCCAAGTAAATACCCCATGACACCTCTGACTATAAATGTAAATGGAGCCCATAGAGTCCACCCAGATATCAAATCAAAGAGAGCCATCCCAATAGCACCAGATAAAGCACCTTTTTTACTTCCAAATACTATTGCTGATATAAATAACATTGCTGTTCCTAAATGTACAAGACCTCCATTTATAGATATTGGCAATCTTATATTTATAAATTTAGTTGCAACAAATACCAACGCTATTAATAGTGAAGTTTCCACCAAATCTTTTGTTGTAAACTTCTGTTTAGCTGTAACTTCCATACCGTATCCCCCTTTTATATTGTGACTAAAAATAATATTTATTAAATAAATCTATTAAACTTCCATTTGCATTAAATTCTAGTTCTTTTAAACTTTTATCTAATACATTTAATATGTGAACTATTTTATCAAGATTAGCATTTTCCCCCATATGACCTATTCTCAAAATAGTATCCATATATTGATTTAACGATGTTGCAACAAGTGTATTGTAATTTTCAAGCATATAATCAGTAAGTTTTAATGCTCCTATACTTTCAGGTATTTTTATTGCTGTCACTGTATTAGAATATCCTTCTTCTAAAAATAATTCTAAACCATATTCTTCAACAGCTTGTCTTACACTAGAAGCTATTTTCTCATGTCTACTTAATACCTTTTCTACACCCTCTTCTAGTATATTGTCTAATGCTCTATCAAGACCCATTATGTCACTTATTGGCATTGTATAGGGGAAATATTTTTTTTCATAATATCCTTCCCATATACTTAAATTACAATAAAAACCTACTATGTCTGTTTTTCTATTTTTTATACAATTCTTTGCATCTTGACTTATACCAACTATAGTAAGACCCGCAGGTGCAGAAATAGCTTTTTGAGAACCTCCTAATATTACATCTATTTTAGATTCATCTACATTTAACCTTTCTCCCACCATACCTGCTACAGAATCAACTACAGTTAAGATTCCATATTCCTTCAATAGTGGACATATCTTACTTACATCATTTAATACACCTGTTGGAGTATCACAATGAACCACTGTTGCATATTTAAAATCATTATCCTTTTCTAAAAACTTTCTTAGCTCATCAACATCTATACTTTTTGTATATTCACTTGAAAAAAGCACATACTCCCCACCATACATATTTACAAAGTCTTTAAATCCCTCTCCATATATACCATTGTCAATTACAAGAACCCTATCATCCTTCTCAGTCAGTGATGCACAAGCTGCTTCAAGTCCCAATATTCCTTCACCACTTAATATGTAAATATCGTTCTTTGTACCAACTATATTTCCAAATTTTTCACATGTCTTCTTATAAAATTCAACAAAATCAACATCTATATCTGGGTTAGTTGTTTTCTCTGCTCTTATTAATCTTACATTTTCTCTAGTTTCTGTTGGTCCTGGTGCATAATTGATTTTATTATTCATATATATCAGCTCCTTTTTATTTTCTATACGATTATTATACAAAATTTTCATTTTTTATGGTACAATTTTAAGTTTTTTTAAAATTGTACCGATACATTTTTTCTAATAACAATCTTCTGAATATTAAACATACTCTTATTTACTACTTAAATCTATACATTTTTTCTGATAACAATCTTCTGAACATTAAACACACTATCACTTACCACTTAAATTGATAAGTTATATTGATAAGAATTTTATAACAATAAAAACGACAAAAAACAGGACATATGAACATTTAAGCCACTTGCCCTGTATTTGTATATATTATCAACCTAATTTAATTCTATTTTTATATTTTCTCTAATTCTGTTTAAAAATTAAATATAGCTTTCTATACATTTTTATTCACTATATCTTACTCTATCAATAAGAGATTCTTTGTTAAAACTTCTTCCTATTAAGTAAGTTGTTATAAATTGAGCTATAAGGATAAATACAGCCATAAATAAAATTGGTACTATTGGTAAAGCGTATGTTGCATATGATAATCCAGTTTTTCTTAAAAATACAACTGCAAAGTATCCTAACGTACCTCCAAAGACGATACTTCCTATCATCATTCTAGAAGTGTAATATATAGCTTCTGAATTAAGCATTTTTACTAATTGCTTATTAGTAAGTCCAATTGCTTGAAGCATCCCAAGTTCTTTTTTTCTAGTAACTATACTAGTTATCATTGTATTTACAAGATTCATAAATCCAATAACACCTATTATACCAGTTAAAGTATAGCCCATTATTTTTATAAATGAGATTGTAGCCTTATTTGATTCGATTCTACTATCTATAAAATCCGTTTCTAAATATCCGTTAGATTTAGCAATTTTCTTTATAGTGTCTTTAACTTCTTGATACTTTCCTTCTTCAGTATATATTCCAATGGTACTTGTTGTATCATATTTCAAAGTTCTATCTATAAAATCTTTTCCTATCCCAAAACTTGGAGTTCCCATAGCTATTGCTTGAACTTTAAATTCTTTTTTTATCTCTTTATCTCCATCATATAGAGTTAATTTTATTTTATCTCCAGCCTTTACACCCATTTCTTTTGCTGTATCAAGGTGAGTAATGACTATTTCATCTCCTGTTTGTAACCTTTCAAAATTTATTTTTCCATCTATTAGATTTTTATTTAATGAATTCACATCATTTTCGTTTATGCTCTGTAAAAGGTCATGTTCAAATTCAACATTATAATCTTCCATTCCAATTTTTACAGAGTTTCCTAATTCAGTTTTTTTGACTCCCTCTATACTCTTTATTTGATTTAAAAAATCTTTACCTAATGGATTATTCATTTGTAGAATATTCAAATTATTTTCAGGATTCTTGTCGCTATTCATTTCATATCCAGTAAATCTAACTTCTATATCATAAGGGAAATGCTCTCTAGCCATCTTCTCAGCGTTAAAACTTTCTAAAGCAGTCGATACTGTTATAAATATAGTTCCACTTAATATAAGAGATGTCAATGTCATATAAGTACGCTTTTTATTTCTTTCTAAATTCGCTTTTGATAAGTTCTTTAAATTTATATTTTTATGCCCTTTTCTATTCTTTTTACCACTTATTTCATTTCCAGTATATCTTACTGCATCAACTATAGATACTTTTGAAGCTACTTTCATTGGTTTCAAAAGTGATAAAACAACAGATATAAAACTTATTACCACAACTAATAATAACACTGGTAATTGTGATGATTTTACATCTACATCCATAAATGATTTTATTATAATATTTGCAAGTGCATAGCCTAAAATTATTCCTACTGGTATTGCTATCCCAGCTAATATAAAGCCTTCCTTAAACACTATCGTTTTTACTTGTTTTTTAGTTGCACCAATTGCTCTAAGTTTTCCAAATTCTTGAACTTTGGTAACTATTGAGATGTAAAATATATTATATATTACCAAAATACTAGATAATACAATTACTAAGCCTATAAAAACTCCACCCATAATTGTTTCCATATCTGGTTTTAAAGCATTTATATAATTTTCATTTACAAGTACATTATTAGTATCTAATCCTATATCATTAGCAATCTTATTTAATTTTTCTTTTGCCTGTTCTATAGATAAATCGCTCTTATCTTTTAATCTAACATATATATTGAAATCTTCTTGTGACATATCTCTAGTATTTTTCATATATGTTTCTGATATAATAGCAGAATAATACTTTCCTGCTTCATATATTTCACTAGTTTCTAAGATTCCAGTTATTATAAATTCTTTTTCCATTCTTTTGTCGCTTTTATAATCATCATAAGCTACTTTTATTTTTTCACCTAATTTTTGACCATGACCTAATGCTTTTAAAGCTCCACTATCTAGTACTATTTCATTTTCTTTTGTTGGTAATTTTCCTTTTATAAATTCAAAATTATTTAATTTTAAGCCCTCTTCATTCATATATGATAATGAAATAGTTGTATCATCTTCTAGTTTCTCAACACCTACTCCATTCATTTTTCCAGTTAGCTCAATATCTGTGTGATTACTTAATATGTCAGCTTGTTTTTCATTTACATTTGCTAATACTCCTTGATAATTTCCTGCATACTTTATTGTATTTTCCTTTTGATATTCTCTTGTATCGACAATATAAATACCTATAGATGAAAGCATCAATGTTGAAAGTATTATAGTGATTATTATTAATATACTTTTTGATTTATTTTGTTTTACATTATTTTTTGCTATTTTAGTAGTATTAATCATTTTTGTCACCAACCTTTGATACCTTGCCATCCTCTATAAATATAACTCTATCAGCCATTTGAGCTATACTATCATCATGAGTTATCATAACTAAAGTTTGACTATATTTCTTAGACATGGACTTTAGTATACTCATAACTTCATCTGATGTTTTAGAATCTAAGTTTCCAGTCGGTTCATCAGCAAGTATTATAGCTGGTCTTGTTGCCAAAGCTCTTGCTATTGCTACTCTTTGTTGTTGACCTCCTGATAATGTATTTGGTAAAACATCATGTTTATTTTCAAGTCCCAAAGATTTTAAAAGGTCTCTTATAAAGTTTTCATCCACAGCTCTTCCATCTAAACCTATTGGTAATACTACATTTTCCCACACATTAAGAGATGGAATCAAATTGTAACTTTGAAATATAAAGCCTATTTTTCTTCTTCTAAATACGGCAAGTTCTTCTTCTTTCAATGTAAATATGTTTTTATTATCAATGTATACCTTGCCAGATGTAGGTATATCAAGACCACCTATCATATGTAATAATGTACTTTTTCCAGAGCCAGATTTACCTATTATAGCTACAAATTCACCTTCATTTATTTCTAAATTTACATCATCTAAAGCTTTTACTAGGCTTTCTCCTTTTCCATAATGTTTTGATAAACTTTCAGTATATAATATTTTCATAAAATTATCCCCTCACTCTAAGTTATGTTGCTCCTTAATCATTTACTTTTAATTTGTGGAGCTGTTTATACTTATATAATATATGTAGAGGATTACATTCTCCTTTCAGGAAACATTACATAGTTGTAAGAAACAAAGAAAATTTACTTCCTTTTCCTAGGTTAGAAGATACCATAATATTACCACCTTGTTCTTCTAAAATTTTTCTACTTAAATACAATCCTACACCACTACCTTCTATAGATTCAATTTCTTCATCTATTCCTCTATAAAAACGTTTAAATATATTATTAAATTCGTTTTTGGCAATTCCTCTACCATTATCCTCTATTATGATTTTAAAATAGTTTACAGTCTCTTCTATAGATATATTTACTTGTCCATTTCTTTCTGTATACTTAACAGCATTATCTAATACATTAAAAATACTTTCCTCAGTCCATTTTTTATCATGAGGTATAATTCTACTATTAAATTCATTTAATTTTAATGTTATATTTTTACTTTTTGCTTTAGGTGTTACACTTTCTATAGCATTTAAAATAGTACTTTTTATGTCATTATCTTCTTTTTTTATGCTTATCATACTAATCTCTAGCCTTGATATGTTGACTAAAGAATTTATTAAGTTTTCCAATTTATTTATAGAATTTTTATTAGTCAATAAAAATTCCTGTGCTTCATCTTCGTCTAAATCTTCTTCTATAAGTAATGTATTGTATAATTTTAATGATGCTAAAGGAGTTTTTAATTGGTGGGAAATATCTGTTACCAATGATTTTACACTTTCTTTCTCTTTTTCTAATTTAATAAACTTTATCTTTAAGCTCCTATTTAACTCATACAGACAGTTGTTAATCTTACTAAATGTACCCTCTTTAAAATACTCATTGTATTCTACTAAATATCCAAAACTATCTAACTTGGTACCTTCTTTTAAATAATTTTCTTGTGACATTTGCTCCACTATAAAATAAATCTTGCTTAAACTTTTGTTTATAAATCTTATAAAATAATATATTATTCCTGTAACAGCTATAAACATCATTAAAAAAACAAAAATTGATTCTTTAAAAAAAGATTTTAAATATATGCCAAAGTTTTTATCATTTGACATTTTATTTTCTAGCCCATATCCGAATTTTTCAAGTGCTTTTTCTCCAACCTCTGCCTTGCTATAGTCAAAATTATAAATAGACTTTATTATATCTACCTCATCATCTGGATATTTTTCAATCAACATACCTGCAATACTTTGAGTATTTTTTATTTGATATTCATATAAGTCATATAGTCTATTGTATTCAAAAAATATAAATACAAGTGTTACTACAAGCATAGATAAAATAGAATATATAACAACCTTTTTCATTATATAATCTTCTTTAATGCTCAAATTATCTTTGATATTTATATCTTTTAACATTTTTTTATACTCCTTTCTTCCCATATATATCCCACTCCTCTTACTGTTTTTATATACTTAGGTTCAGAAGGATTTTTTTCTACTTTTTGTCTAAGTCTTCTTATATTTACTGCGACTGTATTATCATCTACAAAATTACCACTACTATCCCATAAAGATTCTAATAGTTGTTCTTTAGTCAAAGCTTGCATTGAATTTTCCATCAAATATCTTAATAGTTTAGTTTCTGTTTTACTTAAAATTATTTCTTCTTCTTTGTCATCATTTTTTATAACCAATTTATTTTCTATATAATAAAAAAACAAATCATCACAAACCAATAAAGTATAATTCTTTACTGTGTTTACCCTTTTCATAAATGCATTTACTTTTGAGATTAACACCATCAAACTAAATGGCTTTGTAATATAATCATCTGCTCCTAAATCATAACCTGTAACAATATCCACTTCTTCATCAAGTGCTGTAAGCATTATTATGTAAACATCACTTTTCTTTCTAATCTCCTCACAAAAATCAAACCCACTTCCATCTGGTAGACCTATATCAGAAATAATTAAATTTATATCCTCCTTAAAAAAAATACCTCTTGCCTCTTCTATACTAAATGTATTAAAAACATTGTATCCTTCTTTTTTTAATTTAAAGCTAATCCCTCTATTTAAAGATTTATCATCTTCTAAAAGTAATATATTATTCATGCTTTTCCCTCCATTATTATGTATACTAGCTAAATTATATCATACTAACTAAGCCATTTTATTTGACAATTTATAAATATTTTTTAATCACCAAGAAGATTTTACACACTTAGATAATAAAATAAACATACCAATAATAAGTTAATAATATATTTATTTTAATCAAGAGTACAATTATTGATTGGATATTACTATACTAAATATAAAAAAACAAAGGTAATCCAGTATTCAAACATCCAATTACCTTTGCTTAAGTTTATATTTTATCTAAGACTCAATATCTATTTATTAATAAATAGATATTGAGTCTATTTTATTATTTATTTCATTTTAATTTTTTCTTTTTTAAATTTATCTGGTTAGTGTTAAATAAGTAAATTAAAACACTTGAAGCTGCAAATATAAACATACTATCTTTTATACCTAAATCGCCTGTTTTAGGAGATTTCTCTTTAATTTCTGCTTTGGATGCTTTTACATTAGAACTTTCTCTAACTTTCATTTTATCTAAATTTTTACGTTTATTCTCATTCGAGTTTTTTGCATCCTCATTATTTATGATATCTTCGCCATCATTTAAATTATCTTCATCATGATTTAGTACTAAGTTACTCTCATTACTGTTAATTATCAATTCTTCCTTGGTTTTAATACTAATTCTTCCATCTACACTCTTACAGATTTCTTTTTTATACTCTATATACTCAATTACTGCGCTTTCTAAACTTCCAAAATCTTTTAACATTGGCTCTTTTGACAAACAAGGAAATTCATCTCCACCTAATGCTATATAATCATTAGTTGCAACTGTATACTCTTTATTCATATCTAGTGATTTTCCATCTTTCATAATACCAGTTATTTTTTCACCTTCTCTCTGCTTTGGGTCAAAATAGTATGAGATTCCACCCACTTGTAAAAAAGCCGAATTTTTTTCTGGATAAAGTTTTACTCCATGTTCTAAAACACTTTTAATTTGTTCTCCTGTAAGTTTTTTAGTAACTATAGTGTTGCTAAAAGGAAATACATCTGCAACACTTCTTCTTGTTATATCCCCTTTTTCAATTGTATCCCTTATATTCCCACCATTAAATAGAGAAATATCTGCTTTAGTTTTATCTAATAAGATATCACTTATTAAATTGCCTAAATTAGTTTCTTTTGTCCTTACATTTTCGTATGAACCATCTAGAGTATTTTTTGTTACTCCTATAACTTTATCTAAAACTTTTTCCTGTTGTTTCTTTATTTCACCAACCTTTTCACTTACACTAGAATCAAGCTTATACTCTAATACTTCTTCTTTTTCAATTAGTCTTGCTGATTTATTTTCTATTTTTATATGTTCTGTATCATTAGTATCCAATGTTAACTTTACTTCACCAATATGTTCTAGGTATTGTCCTGTACTTACAATCAGTGTATTGCCAACCTGTTTGCCATTTTCAAACTTAGTATGACTGTGACCATCAATAATTAAATCAATACCATGAACTTTATTTGCTATATCTATACTGTTTGGCTTACTTAAACTATTAGTTCCAATATGAGATATTGCAACTATTACATCGGCGCCTTTTCTTTTTAATTCATTTACTTGCTCTGTTGCACTTTCTATAGGATTTCTAAACTCTAATCCTTCTACATTTTTAGAGCCTGTCTTACTTTTTGTTTCTTGGGTTGTAAGCCCAAAAAATCCTATTTTTATGCCATCTATTTCTTTTATATCATTACTATCAAATACGTTCTTACCATCTTCAAATATATTTGATGCCAAAAATTTTAAAGCTTTATCTCCTGAATTAGCAATTTGAGATAGCTCTAACAATCTATCTTTTCCATAATTAAAGTCATGATTTCCTGGAGTGATATAGTCATATCCAACACTTTTAATTAATTCAATTGCGTCTTCACCTTTATTCATATTTACTATTGGTAATCCATGTAAGCAATCTCCTGCATCTACTAAAATTGAATTTGGAGTTTCCTTTTTTAACGTAGCTAGATTACCTATCTGTATATACTCATCGCCCTCAGCATATCTTCCATGTATGTCATTAGTGTGAAAAATTGTTATTTCTTTAAAGCTCTCTAGCCCATAAGAAATAAAACTCTGACTTGTTGTAATTAGAATTATAATTACTAAAATTAAATATCTTCTAATTTTCAATATAAGTTATCCTCCTAAAATTAGTTTCAGCTTTAAAATAAGACTCTTATTTTAAGATAAAGCTTTTTAGATAAATATTAAAATATACAAAGTTAATCATTTCGATTTTTAATATTTATCTATAAATTTAATTTTGTCCATATCCAACAAGTTTTAATCTAATTACATTTTTTCACACTTATATTTTTCATTTATTTTATATGTATTTTTTTAGAACCTTTTTAGCTGGTCTCTTTTAAAAGTCCATTGAGGAATTGTTAAATCCCCCTCAAAATTCAAGTTATACCAAGGACTTAAATTTGGTTGTTTACGATTAATAAGAAGCTGAGTTTGTTGAGCAGGCATATAACTTTGAGCTATCATAAAGACCTTTTCTCCAGTTTTTTTATTTTCTGCCATATCCATAATTATACTTGCATGTCCTGGACTGCCTCCAACTATAAAAACATCCCCTATTTTCATATCATCAAGCTGTACAGGTTTTAATTCTTTTTCAAGCGATAAAGTACCTGAATAAGCAAATACTATATCCATAAATTTTCTAAAACTCTCATATGATGTTGAATATTCACTTGCTTTATACCAACTTGAACCACTATCTTTTACTGAAACCCTATAACCTTCTGCCCATTTTGAATACTTAGCCTTAAAACCATCCACAAAGTCAAAACTTATTTCATCATATCTCTTATTCTTATACAGGTATTCTGCTCTCATAAGCATAATTGCATCTGCACATTGATGCAAATCTCTATCGCCAATATCGACATCGAATACACTATCATAGATTCCTTTTGATTCCTTATTCCTACCATCGTAATACTTGACTTTCTCACCATAATTTTTCAACTTAGTATTCCTCAAAAAACTTTCAAAACTACCTTTTTCTACCTCAACCCTTTTAAATCCTTTTGGTGGTTCATACCTATCTTTTAATATATTTTCATCTTTATGTACTACAATAGCTTGATCTTCTTTTTTAGAACCTTGAATTTTGTTAGAACCTTCAACTGTTTTTTTACTTTCCCCATTACTACATCCAACTAAAGTCAATATTATCAATGATAAAATAGTAATTCTTTTTGACAGTTTCATTAGACTTACCTCCTATAAATTTTTCAAAAATAAATTTAAAGTTATACTTATAGATTTTTTGTATATTATTATACAAAGTTTCTATTTACTAATATTTCTTGACTCAAATACACATTTATTGTTGTATTTAATGTTAAAATAATTATAATAGGATATCATAATAAAAACAAACAACAGATTTGTGTTAATTTTAGAAAGGGGAAAAAATGATAGATTTAACTTTACTTGGATGTGGTGGAAATGTACCCATGCCACATAGATTTCTATCTTCTGTATTTATGAATTATAAAGGTAGAAAAATACTAATTGACTGTGGTGAAGGCACTCAAGTATCTATGAAGTTGAAAAAATGTGGCTTTAAAGATATAGACTTGATTTGTATAACACATTTACATGGTGACCATATATTTGGACTTTTAGGGCTTCTATCAACGATTGGAAATAGCGGTCGTACAAGTGATTTAACTATAGTTGGCCCTATTGGAATAATTGATTGTATTCGTTCTATGAGAAATTTAGTAGAATATATACCCTATACTTTAAAAATTATAGAAAATCCTCAAGGTAGTTTTTCTTTAGATAATGAGTATTTAAAAAACATAGAGATTTCAACAATCCCTTTAGAACATTCTATAGAGTGTATAGGATATAGTTTTAATTTTAAAAGAAATCCTAAATTTGATATAAATAAAGCAACTCAAAATAAAGTTCCTAAAACAATATGGAAAAAGCTTCAAAATGGTCAAAGTATTGTTTTAGATTCAAAAAAATACACTCCAGACATGGTTTTAGGAGAATCAAGAAAAGGAGTTAAAATAAGTCTTACAACAGACACAAGACCTATAGACTCAATACCTAACTTTATAAAAGATAGTGATTTATTTATATGTGAAGCTATGTATGGTGATGATTTAGATATTTCAAAAGCTGTCAAAAACAAGCATATGACTTTTAGAGAAGCTGCAAATCTTGCAAAACTAGGAAATGTTAAGCAACTTTTATTGACACACTTTAGCCCATCATTAGATATGCCTAATATGTACTTAGAAAATGCTACTAACGTTTTTGAAAATACGATTATTGGTGAAGATAGACTTAGTTTACACTTAAATTTTG
Organism: Clostridioides sp. ZZV15-6597; assembly: GCF_020657815.1. Taxonomy (NCBI): domain Bacteria; kingdom Bacillati; phylum Bacillota; class Clostridia; order Peptostreptococcales; family Peptostreptococcaceae; genus Clostridioides; species Clostridioides sp. ZZV15-6597. Next base: position 40,587 of record NZ_JAGWCT010000014.1, read on the forward strand.
ATGAATAATTAATTTTATAGCTTTAGTAAAAATTATCCGTAATAAAAATTTAGGAATGAGCTTACCTTAGATAAAATTATTTTAGGGTAAACTCATTCCTTTAGTATTTATTACTATTATTTAATTTATTAATAATTACGTAATTATTAATAATTGCTTAGATAAAATTATTTAGATACATTTCCAGCTACATTTAATACATCCCATGTTCTTGCAAATGGAGGAGCATAACATAAATCTAACATACCAAGTTGACTTGTAGTCATTTTTCCAAAGATAGCAGCTGCTAACACATTAGTTCTTTGAACAGCATCTTTAAAACCAGCTACTTGCCCACCTAAAATAACTTTTGTATCTGCATCATAAATAAGTTTTACATATATTTTATTTCTTCCAGGATAATAATGAGTTTGATTATAATCAGAAATAAATTTGGATTTGAAGTTTAATCCCAAAGCATTAGCTTGTTTCTCTGTAATTCCAGTTGAGGCAGCCTCCATATCCATAACCTTTATACAACTTGAAGATAGAGAACCTTGATAAGAGACTTCTTTACCTGCTAGATTTTCTCCTACTATCCTACCTAATTTATTTGCTCCAGTTGCTAAAGGTATATATGCGTTTTCATTGCTTACTATATTCTTTATAGTCGCACAATCGCCAGCAGAATATATATCTTCAACAGAAGTTCTTCCATATTCATCAACTACTATAGCTCCATTTTTTAATGTTTTTATATTTGTGTTTTGTAAAAATTCCGTGTTCGGTTTTACACCAGTAGCAATTATCACAACATCTGTATCTATTTCACCTTTATTTGTTATTACTTTTTCCACTCTATCTTTTCCAGACAATTCTACAACTATCTCATTCAAATGCAATTTGACATCGTGATTCCTTATTTCATCCTCTAAGACATCTGTAATTTCCTTATCAAATACTTGTGGTAATATTCTCTCTTCCAATTGAACTACTTGTACATCTTTACCCAATTTCTTGCATGCTTCAACTGCTTCTAATCCTATAAATCCAGCACCTATTATAGTTACTTTTTTTATTTCTTTTCCACTTAATAATTTTTTTAGATATTCTCCATCATATAAGCTTTTTAGTGTAGAAACATTTTTTAAATTTATATTTTTTATAGGAGGCATTATGCTTCTTGCTCCAGTTGCTATCATCAATTTATCATAGTAATCTTCGTATATCTCATCTGTTTTTACATTTTTTATTTTTATTTTCTTAGACTCAGTATCAACTGCAATAACTTCTCTAAATATATTTAAATCAATACCAGATTCTCTAAGTTTTTCAGGTGTTCTTGCCAATAAATCATTAGCATCATCAAAAAAACCACCTACAAAATATGGCAATCCACAAGCTCCAAAAGACACTATTTCAGTTTTTTCATAAACTACAACCTCATATTCAGGTTTAATTCTTTTTAATTTCGCTGCAGCACTCATACCAGCTGCAACACCACCAATTATTATTACTCTCATTTTATCTCTCCTTAGACGTCTAATTAATTTCTCTACTTATTTTAAACTTTTCATTTGATATCTATTCTATGTATATATTTTCATGATAATTTTTAGTTATTTTTTTAACATTTTTTTATTTGAAATCAAATTTTATAAAAGTTATTCTTACATCTATTACCCTAATCCAAAGTCTTTAAACATATATTATACCCCATTTCCATCTATTTAATCACATTTTGATAAATTAAATCATTTTATTCTATCTCGGTAAATTGTGATATAATATTGACATTTTTTTAATATATTGATATCATTTAAACTTAGAAAAATTTATTTTTAGACAAAGGAGAAAAAATATTGGAAAGCTCATTCTTATCACAATTTCTTATGATTACAGATTTTAAAACGATTTTTTTCATAGTATTACTTATAGGTATATTTTTTATTGTTAGACAATTTGAAAAGAAAAAAATCAAATTTTCATTGAGAACAATATATGCTACAATAATTGGTCTTATATTAGGAATTATTATTCAAGCTTTTGCTGGTTTTCCTACTGATACAACTCAAATCACTTGGTTGCAAGAAGTAAGCAAATGGTATAGTTTATTTGGTTCTGGATTTATGGACTTATTAAAAATGTTAGTAATACCTTTGGTTTTCTTATCAATTATAAAAGTAATTATTAACATGAAAGATAATAATCTTGGAACTTTAACATTTAAATCTCTAGGAATGCTCCTTATTACTACAGCTATAGCAGCAATTGTTGGAATTGTTGTTGCAAACACAATGAAATTAGGAGTAGGAGCTGACTTATCTAGTTTAGGTGGAAATCAAGAGCTTAAGGAAATAAACTCTCTTGTAGATACTTTAAGAGGATTATTGCCATCAAACCCTGTAATGGCTATGGCAAATGGAAATATTGTAGCTACAATAATATTTGCTACATTTATAGGTACCTCAATAAAGAGATTAAGTAAAAAACATTTTGAAACTATAAAGCCATTTATAGATTTTACAGAAGCATCTTACAAAATAATTGTTAGTGTATCTATGACTGTTATCAAATTTATGCCTTATGCTGTAGTTGCACTACTTGCAAATACAATAACTTCACAAGGTATTAGTTCAATAATTTCTGTTTTATATTTTATATTAGCTCTTTATATATCAGTGGCAATATTATTTGTTATACATTTAATTTTTATAACTTTAAATGGTCTAAATCCTATTACTTATATAAAAAATTCAACTGAAGCTCTACTTCTAGCATTTACTTCACGTTCTAGTTTGGGAACATTGCCTGTTACGATAGAAAGTTTAGTACAAAATCACGGAGTTGATGAGGGTGTATCAAGCTTTACAGCAAGTTTAGGTGCAAATATGGGTATGAATGGTTGTGCTGGCATATATCCTGCTTTAATGGCTGTTACTCTTGCTAATATGGCTGGAGTAAATATGGATATCAGTTTTTATGTTATGCTGTTAATTGTTATAACAATTAGTTCACTTGGGATAGCAGGACTTCCAGGAACTGCTACAATAGCTGTTTCGGTTGTTATTTCTGGAGTAGGTCTTGGTTCTTATTTCCCACTAGTTGGTGGAATACTTGCAATAGACCCTATACTAGATATGGGACGTACAATGATAAATGTCAATGGAGCTATGGTATCTTCAATTACTGTAGGTAAATCACTTGGAAAAGTTGATAAAGAAGTATTCAATAAGAAAAATATTTCTTAAAAAGAATCATAAAAAATAAATGGCTGACATAGTACAAAGTTAGCCATTTATTTTTTATTTTATTTACAAAATGGAAAAAATTCTTTTGTAAGGTTTTGAGGATATACAGATATAAAAACAAAGTCATAATCTTGAGACTTTGCATATTCTAATATATCTCCATCATAATATCTAGGGTCTATCATATCCATAGTTGAACAAACAGAAGAAAAGAATGCTGCTGTTGGTACAATTAATGAGTCCTTAACAAATAACACTTTTAATCCTTCTGGATTTTCTATATTTTTAATTTTAACTAGTGGACGATTCCCCAATAAATATGTAAAATATTTATCTGATTGTCCATCCATTAAATTAAGGTCAGCATTAAAAGGGTATGATAATATCAAACTCTCTTCAAATCTTCCTTTTAATTCAAATTTTTGAGATTTAGAATCTGTATAGTATGTATAATTCGTCTTAAATTTAGGATAAATTAGTGTAAAATCATCTATCCCACCATATAAAACTCCTGTCTTTCTTCCCATAGAACCAAGAAATGACCTAGGATATACAATCGAATTATAGTTTTCTTTATCTCTATAATAATAATTTTCATCTAATTTCATATTATATTTTTTATTAAGCTGTTCAATTAATTCTCCAAATGCCCAAAACGAAGTCTCTACTTTCCAATGGTGGTCTGTTTTAAAGAATAAATCATCTTTTGAAATACCACTTTTTAAAATATTTTCTCTAAAATCTATATAGTCAACATTATCCTTTTTTATCTCATTTAAAAAATTATCTGCTGTCTCATTACTATAGGAATAAGGTATGCCTTTAGGAAACTGTGTCACTCCTTTTATATATTTATCTGGAGTCATTAAATAAACCAATTTAGTATTTTGTTTATCCATTTCCTTAGAGAACTTACTTACTCTATCTACCAATACATCAACTTGATTTGGAGATTTAGCAAAATATGTGTAATGCATTTTTCCAGAAGTATCTTTCACAACATTAAACTTTGAAAATTCATTTTTACCCATTAGTTTTTGTAAATATCCATAAGTTTCAATAAAAGTATTTTTATATATCACTTTGTCATTTACTGTATTATCAATAGACGATATAGTATCCTTTAAACTATTCTTATCATTAATTGAATTTTTTATTTCTTGTATCATATCTTTTCCAGAATAACAGATATTAGAGATAGAGAAGGTGAATAAAACAACTAAGAATATAATTGTAGTTATTAGCCTTACTTTAAAAAATCTATTCATACTTTTCCTCCTCAGCTAAAAATTAAAGTAAATAAATGGATTATAACTTCCAGTTACTAAATATGTCACAGAAATAAAGAACAATAAAATAGAACAAATTGGATAAAATAAATTAAATAATGTACTGTATTTAGCATGTTCAACAACAAATTTATTAACTTTCTTTGCAATAGGTACACTAAAAATAAATGCAAATATAAAGAAAATCAAGTATTCTTTCAAGAACATATATGTATAGTCACTCCATATAACTCCACTTGCACCAAACATAGCTTTAAAATAGTTATATGCTTCATTTAAATTTGGAGCTCTGAACAGTACCCATCCAAAGTTTACTACTAGTAAAGTATAGATATGTTTTATGAGATTATGATTTTCAATCTTTTCAAACATTATAAATCTCTCTATAATTAAAAAAACAAAATTCAAAATCCCCCAAATCACAAATGTCCATTCTGCACCATGCCATATTCCAGTAAATAACCATACTATAAACATATTTCTAATCATAATGTCTTTATTTAAAACTCTAGAACCACCAAGTGGAAAGTATATATAACTCTTAAACCACATTCCTAAAGAAATATGCCATCTTCTCCAAAACTCGGAAATTGATTTTGAAATATATGGATAATTAAAGTTTTCTTCAAATTTAAAACCAAACATAAGACCTAAACCTATGGCCATATCCGAATACGCAGAAAAGTCAAAAAATATTTGTAAAGTATAAGCTATTGAACCTTGACTATTCATAGTGTAAATATAATCTGCTACTATTGCCATATTATTAGAAATTAATACTTTTTTACCTAAACCAGTTATAAACCTACAGGTTCCAATAGAAAATTTATTCCATGTTTCTTTTCTGTTATGAATTTGTTCTGCAACACTTTCATATCTAACTATAGGTCCTGCTATTAATTGTGGGAAAAAAGCTATATATAATCCTACATAAAAAGGGTTCTTTTGAACTTCTCCATGTCTACGATAAACATCTATAACATAAGACATTCCTTGGAAGGTAAAAAATGAAATACCTATAGGTAAAACAATACTTGGAATGGCAAGTTCTGTATTAATAAGTGAACTAATATTTCTTAGTGCAAAAGCTAGATATTTAAATATAAATAGAACACCTATATTATATATACACATCAAAATCAAAATAAGCCTTACTTTACCTTTACTTTTTCTGTATCTATCTACTAGTAAACCAAATATATAGTTCATTATTATCGAAGCTATCATAATAACAACAAATTTCGGTTCTCCCCATGCATAAAAAAATAAACTAACAATAAGTAATATCATATTTTGGATTGTCCGATTAAATCTAAATAAATAATATAATACCAGAGTTGTTGGCAAAAAATAAAATAAAAAAATCAAACTTGAAAATAACATGCTATACCTCCTCTCTTTACTCAGTTTTTGAGTATTTTTTCCAATATAAGTATATACCTAAACATATTACTACTAAGGATATAAATAAAATGCGAATAAAATTTAAACTGTTATTTATAAAATTTACTGTTTTCATATTTTGTACTGTTGGTGATTGTTTAGGAGCTACTAAAGTATATGGAACACCATCTTTATCTTTTTGATTAATACTCCAAGACTGAGTCAATGCTATCTTCTTTCCAACTTTAAATTTGTCATCAACATTAACTTGTAAAATAATTTCTCCAGGTTGTACTTCATTATTTAATGTTAATTTACCTTCTTGAGATATATTTACATTGTTTTGTTTTTCTACAAATGAGTACTTAATTTTTGAACTATTTTCTAGTCCTGACACTTTATATTGACTTATACTTTGACCCAATACAGGTATTTGTACTTCTTCATCACCAATTATTTTAATATTATGCAAGGATTCAAGTTGCTCCTCTAAAAGTAAAGATACTTTTCTTATTGTAATAACATTATGTTCTTCATTAGATGGAATAAATGTAATTCCCCACCCATTAATATCTGATAGCACATTTGAATCTAACACGACATTATTTTTATCATTTATAAAACTGCTAAAATTTACATAAATTTTTCCCTCAAACTCACCTGGTATATCTATGCATCCATCTTTTATTTTATCTGAATATATTATATTTTGATTTTCAATAAATATTTCGCTACCTTCTTTTAACTTAAAGTCAAGCATATCCTTACTTTGTATATTTAAATTAATTCGCTGAGAACTTTTATTTTTATTTTGAATCTCAATATAAAAATTATGGAATCCATTCCAGTCCTCTTTTATATTTTTATAAATATATAGATAACGTTCTTTATTATTTTTAGAACTCTCTGTCTCTATTTTTATGCTCATATTTTCATGTATAATGTTAGCACTTAAATTACTTTCCACCTTTTTAAAAGATAAATCTAAATTTTTATTACTTATTGCTGAACTTATAAAAATACTGTTTATAAAAAAAATAAACACTAAAATAAAATATTTTAAATAACACAAAAACACTTTTAAAATTTTCATTTTATCTCTCCTAAATATATTTCATGGGCTCAAACTCATCTGTGCATTCGTCTTTCTTTTCATTAGGTTTTGAAATTATAATTGTTTTATGTTGTAATATCCACTCCATCATTTCCTCTCTTAAAAATAAATTTTGCATTATACTATCAATATTATTTACCTTGTATAGAACACCTCTCACATCAGCTTTACCTTCACATAAATCACATTCAAGTATAATATCTTCATTAAGTTCTATTTCTATTTTTTGAGGATAAATATTTTTATTTTCAAAACTTAGTAATACATACTGATAATTAAAATTTACCAGTTTTACCTTACCTATATTTTCTATAGTGCGTTCAAAATCTGTATTAATTCTTGGACTTCTTCGCGATAAAGTTTTGGATTTTTCAATACGTTTTTTTACATTAATTTGCAAGTCATCAAAAAAACCTAATTGATTAGATATTGTCATTGGCAAAGTAGGTATCCTATCATGAACAATACACATCCAATTATCAAATTGATTATCTTCAATGTGTGTAATGTAACATGCATACTTCCATTTCGAGTTTATTTCCACAACATTAACTATTTTTGCCTTCATACTAGCTATATATATTTCATTTCCTGATTTTTCTCTAAACTCTATCTCAAATTCTTCTGGAGAAATATACTCTGGATTTTCCAACAAAAATGCAAATCCATTTTCTGATATATCAATCGTTTTTGAAGAAAGAATGTACGAATTTTGCTTTAGTTTAAAATCAATTTCAGCAACATAACGCTCAGATTTTCTCAATTGCTGTCTTCCTGATATAAACAACATTGCCATAATAAGGTTAAAAAGATTTCCAATTAACCAAAACAGTACAACTGAGTATGTCATTGAATTCATTTTAAATATTGATATAAACATCTTTAAGATTCCTATTATAGATAACACTATGTAGATAAAATATGGTACTCCCTGCAAGACCTTATATATTCTTTTTTCTTCTGCTTTATTTTTATTAGTCACTGAAAACTTATTCTTAGATATTGCAAATGTTTCAAGTATTACTGCTGGCATTAAAGACTGAAACATTATAGTTTCATATATGTTAGTCCATCTTGTATTTCTTATATTTTGAGAAAATATTTTAAGAGATAGACTACTTAAAATATACATAGGCAACCAAAATATCAATACTTGAAGTAATGTGCATTTTACAACAATTACATTAAAGACTGAAAATAAAATGGGAGCCATTATATAAGTAAAGCGCTTTATACTTGCATACCAATAAGTAATTGAAGAAATATAACTTATTTTCTGCCAAAATCCTAAACCTTTTCTAAACAAAATATTTAATCGTCTGCCCGTCTGTATACATCCACGTGCCCATCTTTCACGTTGTTTAATAAGACTTTTTAAATCTGTTGGAGACAATCCTGATGCATGTACCTCTGGAATAGCATAGCATCTATATCCTTTACTTTGGATTAAAATCCCTGTTGCAAAATCTTCTGTGATAGAAAAAGTATAAAATCCTCCAACTTCGTTTAAAGCTTCTCTTGAAATAACTGTATTACTACCACCATAAATTACAGAATTGGTTTTATTTCTAGCTAACTGAATATCTCTATAAAAATAATCTTGTTCATTTGGTATTCTACCTTCAGAGTGTAAATTAAATTGAAATAAATCTGGATTATAGAAACTTTGTGGTGTTTGCACAAAACCAATCTTTTCGTATTGTTCTTTTTCTCCATCTTTTTTAGCTTGCTCATTTTTTAAAAAGTATGGTACTGTATCAATTAAAAAATCATGCATAGGTATCATATCTGCGTCAAACGTAGCAATTAAAGGAGAGTTTGTCTGTTGCATTGCATTATTTAGGTTTCCAGCTTTAGCTCCTTCTCTTTCTGTTCGAGTTATATAATTGACACCCATTTTTTCTGACAGAAGACGCATTTCCTCACGATTACCATCATCACATATGTATATATGCACCTTTTTCTTATCAGGATATTGCATATGAAGACATCCATTTATTGTTTTTCTCACCAAATCAACAGACTCATTATATGTTGCAATAAATACATCTATATGCGGATAAAGTTCTTCACTTATAATTGGCTTTTCAGGATACTCAATATTAGACATTCCATAATAATGTACAAACATTTCCATCATTCCTATTAGCTCCACTGAAAGTAGTATTATCGCACAAATTAATGCAAACGCCCCTTCTTCTTTGGGTATTGTATAAAAAATTCTCCACAATATATATATAATATTAGTAATAATAGTTAAGGTTATAAGTACCTTTTTTGAATTTTTCTTCACCAAATCACCTCTTTCCTATTAGTGCATTCAATATATCTTCATCCCAAGTACCTTCAACTTGATTATATATTCCAAATCCAGAAGCAAGTTCCCAATAAGCCCATGAAAAATTTCGTTTTTCAGCCTCTTCTCTTACTGCTTTTATCCAAGCTACTCTTGAAGCTTCTGGTGCCTCTTTTGTTATTCCAAACTCTCCCAAGAAAACTTTTACATTATTTTTATTAGCCCACTTCTCTACTGTATCAAATCTTTTCTTTAGATACTCAAGTTGTTCATTTGTTCCTTCCCAAGTAATATTACTTAAGTGCTCAAACCCTTTATGATAAATATTTCCTTGGAATGCAAAATCATTTGGTTCATAATAGTGAAATGAAACTACTATATTAGAATTTTTAGGAATATTCAAATCCTTTAAATAGTCAATTTGATAGTAATTATATGGACCTACTATAATTGTCCTTTTAGGGTTAGTTTTTCTAATTATATTTATAGCTTCTTCAAAGTATTCATTTAGTAACTGTGAAGACAAACTTTCTTTAGGTTCATTTAATAATTCAAATACCAAGTTTTTATCATAGTTTTTATACCTACTAGCTATTTGCTGCCATATTTTTAAAAATTTTTCTTTATTAGTTTGTGGTTCTTGCATAATTTCTTCAAAGTGATGTAAATCTAGCACAACTACTAAATCTTTATCCAATGCATACTTTATATGCCCATCAATCTTTTTGAAGAATTCTTCATCAATTTTATAATCATTAGAATCTGAGGTGTAATCAGAAAATCTTACTGGTATACGAACTGTATCAAAACCTGCCTTTTTTATATCATCAAAATATTTATTTGACATTTTAACATCCCAAGGAAAATCTTTTGGTGATTCCAATGAATTTCCTATATTTATTCCTCGTTGCATTGTAACTGTATCACTATTTCCCCTTATTACAAAACAAACGCCAACAAAAACTATACTCAAAAAGGCTGCTATACTAATACCTATTCTTTTTATGTTCCTCTCCCCCTAACTTATTTTTTGTATAATATTACTTTACTAAGTTTAGTCTATCTATAGAAGCTTTAATATCATTAGTACCCTATTATAACAAATTAAATTATATCATGATATCTTTAATTATACTTCTTTATAAATTTTATTTTAAATATACTTTAAAAAAATATAAGGCAGTATATCTTAAAATAATTTTGATTATTTCTTGATATAATGCCTTATATTTTTTATAATTTATCTAACAAATCTAAAACTTGTTTTTTTATCTTATCATATCCACAATTATCTAGTGAATATCCAAGCTCTATATTTCCAAAACCTTTAATTTCAGCATTTTCTTTTTTATTTAACAAAGTTTGCATAAGCTCAACTTCTATATATTCTCTTCCCTTTTCTTTTTCTAACATGGTGAATAACTCAAAATCTTGTATGCCAAATCTTAAGTTTTCCATTCTAACACTTCTAACAGGCTTTAAGTCTTTTCCAGGATAAACAAAGAACATATCTCCAGCTTTCCAAATAGGGAATTTATAACTTGCGTCTTTCCAAGGGTCTTCTGTCCATAAATTATAATCCCATCTTAAAAATCCATCAAGACCAAAATAATAAGTATACCACCCTATTATTCTATTTTCTACAAAAGGAGAACTTATAAAACTATTTGGTTTTTCTGGGAAACAACAAACAAACCAAGTCAATATTCCGCCTTTATCATGCATTTTTTTCTTTAGATTTTCTATATCTTTATAATTTTGAATAGTAAGTTTTAAATTTATTGACATGTCATCAACTTCATCTTTAGCTCTATCTAAAAAGTTTTGGTCATGAGTTGCTGATTTATATTTAACTTGATGAGTACTTACAGTAGAGTTTATAAATTCGATACACTCTTTTACGACCTCTGGATTATTTGGTTCATCAGCTATAATTCTGACGCTATCCCATAGACCACATTCTATTAAATGATTTAATACTAATCCTATATACGCTTTTAAATCATCTGTATTATTTATAAATTTAAACACTTTGTCTTTTTCATCAAAGTATCTTACTCTTATAGGGTCTTTGTAGCCCTCTATCGGGTTTCCAAACTCTCCAGCACACCAATTACCCAACAGACCAAATAAATCTATCTCCTGAGCCATTTTGTACTTACTAGCTATACTTATATATTTGTCCATGCTTTCAAAATTACACTTGATATTTCCATCTAAATCTTTTGATACACCCACCATATTGTATTCGTATAAGTTTGATGGATTTTTATAAACTTTATAACAACTTTGACCTGCCCATGGATAATCTGAAACTATAATTGTTGCAACTTTTTCTCCTAAAGATGCTAGTTCTTTGAGATAATTATCTATTATCTCAAAATGTATATCAGACCACAATTCAACTTTATACATTCTAGCTAGACAACTTGGATGTTGCCATAAATCTAAAAAGAATTTACTTTCGTCTAAAGGCTTTAACACAACATTTTTTACTTCTATTGGCACATCAACTGTACAAATTTTTTCTTCATCTTCATATCCAAAGCTTTTAAATATATCAATACTTATATTAAAGTTATTTCCTAAAAAAGCCTCAGGTACTTGCCCTTCAATCCAAAACGTTTGAGGCAAATATTGTTCTACTAGCACATCTTTATCTCTCAAAATAGCATCATTTACAAATGCTTTTGTATCATCTTGAACATACCCTAATATATTTATACTAAAATTGTTTTCTAATCCATCAGACACATTTAGTCCTAATCTTACTCTATTTCCCAAGCCTTTCCATGATATAGCACTACTACCATCAATTGTGCAATTAAATTCTTCTGTAGCTTTCAACATAATTTGAAAGGCAAATTTTTCACCTCTAGCTACTACAATATTTAAATCCTTATGTTCCCAAGTTTCAGCTTCTATAACTGAGTATTTATTGTGTTTAAATGTGCAATCTTTCAATACATATGAAATTTCCATGTTTTAATTTCCTCCGCATCTATAAGTTTTATTTTGTATTTTTAAAATAGACTATTTAACCTTTTATACCAGATAAAGATACACCTTCAACAAATTTACTTTGTAAAATTAAATAGAAAATAAATGGAGGTAAAAATGTTATTGTTGCTCCTGCCATCATTTGTCCATAATTCGTTATCTGGAATGTCTTAAGAGTGGATAGCCCTACTGTTAATGTCCTCATTGCATCTTTAGTTGTTGCTATAAGAGGCCACATAAACTCATTCCATGCTCCCATAAAAGTAAATATAGCTAGTGTAATTAATGCTGGTTTGATTAGAGGTAACACTATTTGTACTAAAATTCTAAGGTCTGAACAACCATCTATTTTTGCTGATTCTAAGAGTTCTTTTGGTACTCCTAAAATAGCTTGTCTCATTATAAATACACCAAATGCAGTTGGTATTGGCATAATAAGAGCCAAATAGCTATTTATCCATCCTAAGTGTTTCATTATTATATAAAGTGGTATCATTGTAACTTGAGATGGTATAATTAAAGTCATTATCATAAATAAAAATAACTTATCACTACCTTTAAAATCCATCTTCGCAAAAGAATACCCTGCTAATGTACTAAATACTAAGTTTAACAGTACTCCTGAAAAAGATACTATAGTTGTGTTTAAAAAATATTGCATAAATCCTTTTTTAGTAAATATATCTATATAGTTTTGAAGTGTTACTGTTGAAAAAGATATATCCAAATTGTACGAATTATATGTTACCTTTAATGATATTATCAACATATATATAAATGGTACTAAGCTTGCACATGCTATAAATAACAGCAACCCATCACTCAATAATCTCTTTGTTGTTTTCATATTATACCTACCTTTCTAAAAATCTGAACTGTCTCGTTTTACAAGCTTATTTTGTAAAATTGAAACTACTGCTATCAACAAAAATAATACATTTGCTACAGTCATTGCATATCCAGAATTGAAATTTTTAAAGTTTAAGTTAAATGCGTGCATAACTATACTCATAGTAGATATACCTGGACCTCCACCTGTCACAGTATAAACCAAGTCAAACACTTGTAACGACCATATTGTTCCTAAAAACACAACCATTATTGTAGTTGGCTTTAGTAAGGGAACTGTTATTTTCATAAATTCTTGAAGTTTTGTAGCTCCATCAACCTTTGCCACCTCATAACAATGTTTTGGTAAATTCATTATAGCTGAAATATAAATTACCATAAAATATCCTATGTTTTTCCACATAGATATAAACATAAGTGTAGGAAGAGCTGTCTTACTATCACCCAAAAGTTTAGATGATTCTATTCCAAAAGCACCTAATAATTGATATATAATTGAACCTTCTCCATTTAATAAAGCTCTCCATACCATACCAATCAAAACCATAGATGATAATACAGGTATAAATATAGCTCCTTTAGCAAATGAAGCTATTTTACTATTTCCTTTTCCTGTAATCCAAACTGCCAAAATCAATGATAAAATAGTCTGGCAAGGTACTACTACAACAGCAAATTTAATTGTATTTATAATAGATACTTTTAATGTTTCATCTGTGAATAATTTTTTATAATTTTCTAAACCTATAAATGTTGCTGGACTAATAATATTGTACTTTGTAAAACTAAAGTATATTGACATTATTATTGGTAATACATAAAATGCCACTAAAATTATGCCCAATGGTAATATGTATATATATGGTTTAATATTTAGTTTTAATTTTTTTCTTGTTGAATTTTCTTCAAACTCTCTAACTAAGTTATTCATTTTTATCCTCTCCAATATAAATATTAGCATTGTACTTATAAATACAATGCTAATTTTAATCTGTAAAGTATTTTATAACATCTTACAGCCTTAAACTTTTATTGTGCTAATAAATCATTTGAATATTTTGCAGCATCATCTAATGCTTGTTTTGGAGTTTTATCTCCTGAAATCATAGTTTGAAGTTCTTTCCATAAATATTCATATATTTCAACACCATGTGGTCCTACTACTAATGGTCTATATACATCCTTATCATTTTCAACCATTTCTTTAAATCTTTCATCACCTTGATATGGTTCACCTTTTGTTATTGGTGCTCTTGGTATTGCTTTATGGAATTCTGTCATTGATTCAACACTTAACATATATTGTATTAATTTATATGCAAGTTTTTTATCTTTTGCTGATGACATTAAAGATAAATGGTCTACTGCTCCAAAAGTTGCAACTTTCTTATCTTCTAAACCAGTTACAAATCCCCAATTTAAATCTGGGAATGACTTATCAAATACACTTGTTGCAGCAGAAGACAACATTATAGTAAATGCTGCTTTTCCTGGTCCAAATACACTTTCTATCATTTCATTACTATCTTTAGATAAAGAATCTTCAGGTACATATGCTTGTAATTCTTTTAAGAAATTAGCCGCGTCTAAACCACTCTTATCATTAAATTTAACTGATTTTAAATCGTCATTAAATATGTCTCCACCAGCTTGCCATAAATATGGATACCAGTTCCAGTTCATGTTACCAAAAGTTTTAGCTCCCCATCCTTGAGCTAATCCCCATTGGTCTACTTTTCCATCGCCATCAGTATCCTTTGTTGCTTTTTGGCAGATTCTTTTAAAGTCTTCCCATGTTTTAGGAGGTTTTTCTCCTATCTTATCTAGAATATCTTTGTTATAGTATAATACACCTGGATTTGCTGCTTGGAATGGCATTCCATACATTCCACCCATCATTTCAGATGTTTTTATGTAAATAGATTGTTCTTTATCTTCTTTAGTTGCATAGTTAGTTAAATCTTCTACTGCTCCACTTTGTATAAACTGAGGATACATTTCTGCATACATATACCCAACATCAGGGCCTTCATCAGCACTTATGGCTGTTGCAAATTTTTCTGAATAATTTTCCCAAGGAATTATCTGTAAATCTACTTCACAGTTATTTTTTTCCTCAAATTTATCTAAAATAGGGTCCCAAACTTCCTTCATATTATCTTCTACTGGTGGCATCCAAAGAACTAGCTTTTCTTTTTCTCCATCCTTTTTTGCATCTTTTCCACTACCACTTGAACACCCTGTTATAAGTGTTGTAGTTATAATTGCCACCATAGCTAGTGAACACAATTTTTTCAACATACTCACTTTCATTCCCTCCATCTTGTTTGGTTTTTCTTTTTTCATTGTAATTCTACATAATTTTACTCCATTTAAAATATTATCAAAGCATGTATTTCTTGTCTAATCAGTTTTTTCTATATGTTTTTTTTTATTATAGTTTTTTTCTATAGCAACGTTGCTATTTTTATTTTTTATAGTAATCAATATAGTTAAGATAAACTAGAATTTTTTAGTGAAATTTTTGATTTTAAAATCTCTTTTATTAAATTGCTCCATAAAAAACAGACCATATAATTATATGGTCTGTTTTTATCTACTTAAAAAAATTTATTTTTTAGGTCTAAGTTCAGCTTTATCTCTTTTTATTTCTTCTAATATTTCTTTTAAATTATACTCAACACTAGAAAGTACATCTTCTGCATATTCAATTGAACCAATTCTTATCTCATTGGCTATTCTTTCAGCTCTGTCAACTATATCCTTAGCTCTTTGGTCTGCTTGAACAACAGGTTCGCTTGACTCTACATATGCTTTTACTACATCTTCAGAATTTTTCTTTAATTCTTCTATATTTTCCTGATATTCTTGTTGTATTCTTTCAGCTTCTTTTTGTGCTTGTTCAACTATGTTTGTAGCATCTTGTTTAGCTTGGCTTATTATTTTATTTCTTTCTTTATTTATCCAAACTGCCTGTGTTACTTCTTCTGGTATTAAAGTTCTTATATCATTAACTATTGCTAAAACTTCATCCTTATCTACAGTACATTTATGTGAAAAAGGAATTGTAGAAGCACTTCTAATTATCTCCTCTAATTGATCAAATAGTTCAATCATTTCTAAATCTATCTTCATATATCAATTACCCCCAGTAGTTTTTTTCTTTAATTCTTCCAAAACAATTTTTGGAACCAAATTTTTTATATCAGCATCAAAGAGCAAAACCTCTTTTATTAAAGATGAACTTATAAATGAATATTTTGTACAACTTGGTAAAATTATAGTCTCTATATCTGGATTAAGCTCTCTATTCATATGAGCCATTTGAAGCTCATAATCAACATCAGCACCACTTCTTACACCTCTAACTAATGCTCCAATTCCATTTTCTTGACAGTAACTTATTAATAGCCCATCAAAAGTTACAACTTTTATATTCTCTAGATGGCTTGTACTTTTTTTTATAAGTTCTACTCTTTCATCAAAGCTAAATAGACCTTTTTTATTAGGATTATTTAGGACTCCTATTTGTAATTCGTCAAATAACTTCGAAGCCCTGCAAATAATATCTAAATGTCCATTAGTAATTGGGTCAAAGCTTCCTGCAAATATAGCTTTTCTAGGTTTGTTTTCCATTTTATGCCTCCACCTTATAAAAAGTTAATGTAGTATTTCCATATTTTTTATCTTTAGTTTTTTGTAACTTACATATTTTATCTGGAAATAAATCATTAGTATCATGCTCTACAACTATTATTCCATCTCCATTCAATAAATTGGAATTATCAATTTTTTCAATAGCTTCTATAAACATATTTTTATAATATGGAGGGTCCATAAAAATTATGTCAAATTTACTATTTTGTAACTTAAGCTTATCTATAGCAGTTTTAAAATCAAGGTTTAAAATAAAACTCTCATTTTCAACCCTTGCTTTTTTTATATTAGATTTAACAATTTCTATGCTTTCTTTACTAATATCTACAAAAGTACATGCTTTTGCACCTCTGGACAAACATTCTATCCCTAAAGAACCAGTTCCAGCAAACAAATCTAGAACTTCACTTTCCATTATATATGAATTTATTATATTAAATAAAGATTCTTTTACTCTGTCTGTTGTTGGCCTTACATCTTCATTTTTTGGAGTATTTAATTTTAATCCTCTTGCTTTTCCTGAAATTACTCTCAATATGACAATCTCCCTTCAGCACATTCTTACATCAATAATATTTTAACATAAATTAAAATTAATTTAATGAAATTTCTTCCAATGTATCTTTAAATTTATCTATAATTTCATTTTTAAGTGGAATATTCTCTTTCAATTGTAGATTATTATCTTCACCTAATATATATCGTGCTTCCTGCTGTGCTAACTTTAATATTTTTATATGCTTAAACAAATTTGCTACCTTTAATTCTGGAAGTCCATGTTGTCTAGTCCCAAAAAACTCTCCAGGTCCTCTTATTTCTAAATCCTTTTCTGAAATTCTAAATCCATCATTTGTTTCTTCCATTATAGACATTCTCTGCCTGCATACATCTGTTTTAGAGTCATAAATTAGTACACAATATGACTTATGGCTTCCTCTCCCAACTCTACCTCGAAGCTGATGTAATTGTGCAAGGCCAAACCTTTCAGCATTCTCTATTATCATTAGAGTTGCATTTGGCACATTGACACCAACTTCTATAACTGTTGTTGAAACCAGAATATCTATTTCTTTATTCTTAAAGTTACTCATTACTTCATCTTTTTCACTTGATTTCATTTTCCCATGAAGAAGTCCAAGTCTTAAATCTGAGAAGTATTCAGCTCTTAATTCCTCTACTAATTCAACAGCTGACTTAGCTTCTATTGCTTCACTTTCTTCCACTAATGGACATACAATATATACTTGCCTTCCCGATTCAACTTCTCTTCTTACTAGGTTATTATAAGCTCTATCTCTCTTGCTCTTTTCAATAGCAAGTGTTTCTATTGGCTGTCTCCCTGGTGGGAGTTCATCTATAATAGAAATATCTAAATCTCCATAAAGTATAAGTGCTAATGTTCTTGGTATTGGTGTTGCTGTCATTACTAGTATATCTGGATTTATTCCTTTTAATGAAAGTCTACTTCTTTGCATAACTCCAAATCTATGCTGCTCATCTGTTATAACTAGACCAATATTATTAAATTCAACTTTATCTTCAATTAGTGCATGTGTTCCTATCAATATATCAATTTCATTACTTTTAATTTGTTCTAATACCATATCTTTTTGTTTTTTTGTAAGGCTACCGATTAATAAGCCGACATTTATGTCAAAATCTTTTAAGGTTTCAGTAAGTGAAATATAATGCTGTCCTGCTAATATCTCTGTAGGTGCCATCAAAGCTCCTTGATAACCATTTAAGACACAATTTGCAAGTGCTAAGAGAGCAACTACTGTTTTCCCACTACCTACATCACCTTGAACCAATCTATTCATTATTTTGTCAGAATTCATATCATTTATAATTTCATCTAATGCTCTATTCTGAGCTTTAGTTAATTTAAATGGTAAAGAACTTATTATATTTTTTAAACTTTCACTTGTTGTAAATTTTATTCCATTTTCTTTATTTCTTCCACTTTTAAATACAAACAGTCCCAACTGTAATATAAGTAATTCTTCAAATACAATTCTATATAAAGCTATTTTTAACGATTCCTTATTGCTTGGTGAATGAATATTTCTAACTGCAAAATCTATGTTACATAATCTATATTTTTCTATAATTCTTTGTGGCATGTATTCTTGTATAATTAATTCCTTATCTTCAAGTACAGTCTTAATTATACTCATAATCTCTTTATTTGTAACACCATATGTAAGTTGATACACAGGCATAAATCTACATGTATTTTTAGGTGAATTAGTAAGATATTCTAATTCACATGATGTAAGTTCTAAGTTATTAAATCTTTTCTTAACTTTTCCAAAAACTAATATTGAATCTCCAGGTCTAAATGTATTTTTTATATAAGTTTTATTAAAAAATACTAATTTAGCTGAACCAGTTTCATCTTTTACATCAATCTTTGTTAAAGTCATTCCTTCTTTTGGACTAAATGTATTTATATTTGATATTACTGCTTTTATTGTAGCTTTTTCATCATTCTCCAACTGTGCTATTTTCTTAAGATTGTTTCTATCTTCAAATTGCCTTGGAAAATAATACAATAAGTCCTTTAATGTGAATATACCCAGCTTATTTAGCTTACAGGCTTTTTTAGGGCCTATTCCTTTAACATATTGAACATCTTTATATAAATCCAACAAATATATCACCTACTACACAAAAATCCTGTACAACCAACTTTATAAAAGCTACATGGTCATACAGGTTCTTATAATCATTATTCAACTGAAATTAAGTAATAATAAAGAGGTTGTCCTCCATAATATAATTCCACATCTACATCTTCAAATTTTTCTTCTAAAGAAGTACGAAGTTCATTTGCCTGAGATTCTGTAACATCTTCACCAAAGAATAAAGTTATTATAGCAGTATCCTCATCAACCAATTTTTCAATAAGATTTGATGTTACTTCATCTACATAATCCCCTGCTGATAATAATTTACCTTCTGCAATTCCAATTATATTACCTTCTTTAACATCAATTTCATTCATTACTGTATCCCTAACAGCAAAAGTTACTTGACCTGATTTAACTGAATTTAAAGCATTCATCATAGCTTCTTCATTTTTATCTTCACTTAATTCTCCATTAAATGTTACTAATGCAGCAAATCCTTGAGGTGTGTTTTTTGTAGGTATAACTATTATATTTTTATCACTCAATTCTTTAGCTTGGTTAGCAGCCATTATTATATTGCTGTTATTTGGGAAAATAAATATATTTTTAGCATTTATATCCCTTATGGCATTCATAAAGTCTTCAGTACTTGGATTCATAGTTTGACCACCTTCTATTATATGGTCAACACCAAAATCTTTAAATATATTTGCTAATCCTTCACCCATAGAAGTCGCTATGAATCCAAATTCTCTTTCTTCTTCTAAAGGCTCACTATCATTTTCTTTTTTTTCTTCTACTTCCAATATTGTATTTTCATGTTGTAACTTCATATTTTCTATTTTTATAGTTAATAATTGACCATACTTTAGAGCTTCTTGAAGCACGTTTCCTGGGTCATTAGTGTGTACATGTACCTTTATGACTCCATCATCTCCAACTACTGCTAGACTATCACCATAAGCCATCATTATATCTCGTATTTTCGTATCTTCTACTTTAGAACTTTCTAGTATAAATTCTGTACAATAACAGTATTTTATATCATCTGTGCTAGTGCTATTCTTTGGGAAGTCTATATTTGTTGCAACATTAGTGTCTAGGCTAACACTTTTTATTTCTATATTGTTACCCTTTATAGAAGCTAACATACCTTCATATATAAGTACAAGCCCTTTTCCTCCAGAATCAACTACACCAGCATCCTTTAGATTTTTTAGGAGGTCTGGAGTTCTTTCTAGTGAAGCGTTTGACTCCTTTACAAGCATACTTAAAAACTTTACTACATCTTTTTCTTTTTTAGCAGCTTTTACTGCAAACTCTCCGCTCTCTCTAACTACAGTAAGTATAGTTCCTTCAATTGGTTTTATTACAGCTTTATAAGCTGTATCAGCACCATTTTTAAAAGCTTTTGCTAAATCATCTGTCGATAATTTACTTTTTCCCTCTATAGACTTAGCTATACCTCTAATTATTTGTGAAAGTATAACTCCTGAGTTTCCTCTCGCACCCATTAAAGAGCCTTTAGATAATGCTTTTCCGATGTCTGATATATTATCATTGTCTACTTTCGCTAACTCTTTTAAGGCATAAGATATAGTTAAGGACATATTGGTCCCTGTATCTCCATCTGGTACAGGGAATACATTTAATTTGTCAACTAAATCTTTATTGTTTTGGAGATTGTTTGCACCTGAAATGAACATCTCTCTTAACCTTTTACCATCTATATACTGAATCATTTCTTTCCTCCTATAAAATTACTTAACTCTTATTCCTTGTACATTAATATCAATTTTAGTGACTCTTACGCCAGTCATCTTTTCAACTACATATTTAACTCTATCTATTATGTTATTTGCAACTGTAGATATATTTGTACCATATTGTATTATAACATAAAGTTCTATTGCTATGGCATCTTCTTCTACTTCTTCTACTCTAACACCTTTAGTAGCATTTTCACCTTTTAATAATTCTACTATTCCTTTAGATTTAGATGCTAAACCTACTAGACCATAACTTTCCATTGCAGCTCTATATGTGACTTGAGCTATTACTTGATTATCTATTTCTATACTTCCATATTGATTCATTACCTTTGCACTCATGGTTGACCCCCTTAAGTTTATTTTTATTAAAAATGGTTCTTAATTTATTTTTTACTATTTTTACTTATTTATTATATAAAATTATAATCATATCATACTATAAATATGGTATAATTTAAACCTAGAAAAGTTTTTGGATAAAATTTCTTGTATTGTCTATATATTTAAAGAAAAATAATAATTATTTTTCAAATATATTTACTTTATATAAAATTATATATAT
>NZ_JAGWCT010000015.1:0-59890 GCF_020657815.1 Clostridioides sp. ZZV15-6597
ATACATATATCTTACAATAAATAGAACTACTATAGAGCTTCTATTATTACTAACAATGTTGTAGATTTGAAAGATTTATAATAAGCTAATTTTTATTAAAATTAGAAATAAGGTTAATTTGAGCACATTTATATAATTAGTATCGTATTTTAAATATGAACAGTATATTAGATTAATGTATAAAGGAGGATTAGAAATGTCTGATTCTGAATATCCTCAAATGAAAACCTTAGAAACTAGAAACTGTATACTAAGACCTGCATCATTAAATGATACTGAAGATTTTTTTGATTGTTATAAAAATAAAGTAGTAGTAAAACATTTACCATTTAGTGAGCACAAGTCTTTAGAAGACACAAGAAAATTTATAAAATCATTTTTTTTAAATCCATATAAAAAAGGAAAAATAGGTCACTTTGCAATAGTATACAAAAGAGATAATAAAGTTATTGGGAATATGGGATTTAATAATATAAATCCCAAGGCATTGGAAGCAGAAATAGGCATATGTATTAATCCAAATTATTGGGGGCATGATTTTGCTACTGAGATAACTAAAAGAGTAATACAATATGGATTTAGGGAGCTAAATCTAAATAAAATCATTGCAATAACCTATGAAGAAAATACGAATTCTACAAAATCATTAGATTTATTAGGCTTTAAATGTGTAGGAAAATATATCAAAAAAATTCATACTGGAAGCACGATAAAAAATGTCCCTTGTTATCAGTATGAATTAAAAAAAATAATGAGTATTTAGTGTTCTAATAAGAGCTAGATAAAAACAATGCCAAAATCATATTATATCCACTAAAAAGGTTTAGTATATTAATATACTCACACTTTAATATAATATGATTTTGGCGTCTATAAGTTATTAAAAAATATATAAACAAAGTTATAAAATAACCTATTAATTAATTTTCTAAGTTTTTAAATCCTTCTCCAAGAACCTCATGCACATCTGTAACAATAACAAATGCAGTAGGGTCAGTCTTTTTAACTAATCTCTTAAGATAAAGTTCTTGTTTTTTAGAAACTACAACAAGTAGTACTTCTTTATTTTCTCTAGTGTAACCACCTTTACCATCAAGAATAGTAAGACCTCTATCAAGTTCTTTTGTTATAGCTTGTCTTAAACTTTCAGGTTCTTCAGAAATAATAAAAAATGCTTTTGAATGATCAAATCCTTCCATTATCATGTCTGCTATTTTTATTAAGACACAAAGCGCTATCCCAGAGTAAAGTCCCGTTTCTATACTACGATTTACTATACCAGAAGATATAACGACCATTCCATCTAAACAAGACATAAATTTTGTAGCTTTTATCCCTGGAAACTTTTTACTAAGTATAAGTGCAATTAAATCTGTTCCTCCAGTAGAAGCATCTGATTTAAACATTATTCCTAAACCTATCCCAACCAAAATTCCTCCTGCAATAGCAGATAGTAGTAAGTCATCAGTTAATCTCAATTTTGATAGTGGGTCTGTCAATTGGACTATAGCAGAGAATACAATTGTTCCAAATAACGTTTTTAATGAATTTTTTGTACCCATAATTCTAAAGGCAAGTATTACTAATGGTACACCTATGATTAACATGATAGCTGATACTGGAAGCCCTGTAACTTTATTTAATACTAAAGATAGACCACTAAGCCCTCCAGGAGCAATTGTATGTGGTTTTAAAAACATATTTATACCAATACTCATTGATATACAACCAAAAAATAACCCAATCATTTCAAGTAAAATTGGCGACTTTTGTTTTTTCATATAAACACCTCCATGAACTTGTCACAATTTAATATTATAACATATTTGACCAGTTTATATTATATAAAATTTCTTGACATAAGTAATTTCAAGTGTTTTATTATTCTTAATATTTGTAAAATATTTCTAAAATACATGATTTTCTGTCATTCTTCTAACACAATTATTTTTTAGTGGAAATTTTTTATATGTTATAATTTTTAATTCTTTTATTAAAGTATCCCCTATAAAAGTGGTTCTATGATATGCTTTTCTATTTTCATTAATATACACATATTATTTTGTATTCAGATTTAGATAGTTTGATAAGTAATTTTAAACTGTTTTATATATCGTCACTGTTTTGTATATTGTCGTAGTGCTTTATTAAATAAAACAGATAACTTGATAATATGAAACTATACACATATAATTTAAGAAGTATCATATTTAAGAATATTTGCATTAAAAATAGTTAAAAACACAAATATATAAGTTTAAGAAAAGATTTGATTAAATGCGTAAGTCTGGATATAAGACAATATTTTACTCGTACATTATTTTTTTCTTAGTGCTTTTCTGTAGTGCTTTTCTGTCTGGCTTTAACTGCAAGTAGTAATCGTATTATTACAGTTCTAGATGGTGTAATAGCATAATAATTGGTAGATGCATTATGCTAATTTTTACATAATAAATTTAAAGATTTTCTTAAACATTTTCCATACTTTTCAGATTGTATAAATTTTGTATATATGAATTAGACTATGTTAAATGTGTTATAATATTAAGGCAATAAATAAAAGATTATAGTATATATGAATTATTTTATTTGCTGTTTACTAAACATATTATCAGGGTATTTATTTAAGACAGTGAAATATTTAAAAGGTTTAAGTAATAATTGATAGAAGTTTTGGCAAAATATACAAAAACTAATTGATTATATACGTTATATGGGTATATAATAGATATTGTTTTAATAAAATACTTGAAAGGGAATGATTTGATGAAAATTACTTTACCAGAAACAGCTATTGATACTTTAAAAAGTATCCTAAAAGACAATCAAGATAAACCTAACAATGTAAGAGTATACTTTGCAGGTGTTGGTTGTGGAGGTCCTTCTTTTGGATTAGCTTTAGATGAGAAAAAAGAAGATGACTTAACTTATGAAGTTGGAGAATTGCAATTTGTAATGAGCTCTGATGAATACAGTCAATATGGAGATATAATTATAGAAGATACAGGGTTTGGATTTAGAGTAATTCCTGAAAACATGAAAGATCAAGGTGGAGGAGGATGCTCTGGTTGTTCAGGGTGCCACTAGAATTGATTTTTTAGTATATTGAGAACTCTCTTTGATAGAAATACTTTTCTATTTTAAGAGAGTTCTTTTTATTTTTAAGTAAGATAATGTATAATAAAAAATGTATTTTACTAATTTTTATATGTAAGGAGAATTTTATTGTGAGAAGAAGACGAAAAAAAGGTGCAGATGAAAAACTTTTAAGTTATACAGAATATGTCTTAAGGGAAGATATAGACAAATTAAAGGGAAAATGGAATATAAAGTTTGGAAATGATAATCCAATACATGTGGAATTTGGAACTGGAAAAGGTCAATTTATTACAACCTTGGCCAAACAAAATCCTGATATAAACTATATTGCTATGGAATTAAAGGAAGAAGTACTCTTAAAGGCTGTTGAAAAAGCTGATGATTCTAATTTAGATAATATATTATTTTTGTGGGCGGATGTAAGCGATATTCTAAATTATTTTGAATCTAAAGAATTATCTAGGATTTATATAAATTTCTGTGACCCATGGCCAAAAAATAGATGGAGTAAAAGAAGACTTACTTATTCTGGATTTTTAGAAATGTATAATAATATTTTAGAAGATAATGGAGAAATTCATTTCAAAACAGATAATGAAAAATTATTCGAGTTTAGTTTAAATGAAATTGCTGCAAATAATTGGCTCTTAAAGAATATTTCTCTTGATTTAAGCAGTAGTGAGTATAAAAATAATGTTACAACAGAGTATGAGGATAAATTTATGTCACAAGGCATGCGAATATTTAGATGTGAAGCTAAAAAACGTAACTAGTAATATGTTTATAAGTTTAATAGTAGAAATTTATGCTAATTTATATTAATAAAGTGTACGAAAGTAGGCATATATAACAAGGAAACAGAGCCCTCTCATAGAAATTAATTTACTATGTAAAAAATTTTGTTTTATGTGGGAGGGTGCTATGAATTTAGCTAATTTAATACCATTTCTTATTTCTGCGACGGCTTTAAATCCAATAAATTCAAACGATAAGATTTTAAGTGAAAACCAACTTAAAGATATTTTTCCTGATGCTAACCTGAGAGCAGTTGTAAAACGATATGTAAATCCAGATGAAATGACTATAAGTAATATAAAGGCTTTGGATGGAGAATTTTATGCAACAGGGGAAAATATTTCAAATTTAAAAGGTATATCATATCTTGAAAACATAGACAATTTTATTTTTTGGAACAATAACATAAAGGAACTTCCTAGAGAAATACTAGGTTTAAAAGATATGGACTCAATTAATCTTGCAAATAATTATTTAATTAATGATAATACAGTCAATTCTCTTTCTAATAATGGTGTAGATGTAAATTGCGACTTGAATTTTATTGATACAAAAGACAATCAATATAAATTGGATTCTAAATACCATAATGTTGACATAGCAAAAGGTGAGAGTATTGATTTGAGAAAAATAGTTACAAAGAAAATTGATAGTTATTACAAATATTGGGAAGTAACTAATAGCCTTCCAAAAGATTTAAACTTTGTGGTATCTGTAAGTGATAAGAGTATACTTTCATGTAAAGATATGATTATTAAGGGTAATAATAAAGGGCAAGCAGTTGTGAAAGTTATACTAAATGACAAAGATGATTTAAATACATCGCAAGAAGTTTTAATCACTGTAAATGTAAAATAACATAAAATAAAGTGTATATTCATATAACTTATTTAATTATTATATTTTTAATTTCAATATTAAATCAAAGCAAAGGTTGCTAGTAACAAAGCACTAATATTAATGTTTTGTTACTAGCAACCTTTAGATATCTATGAATAGATTATCTAAAAAATCCCATTTCTTTTGTTAGTAGCCCATATCCCTATTAAAATTATCAATGAATATACTATATACAAAAATATTCTTATATACTGAACATCTAGTCCAAAAAACTCAATATTACTTTGTGAGGTATGCAACATCACAAGTACTGCAGATATACCAATAAGCAAAGGATTAATTACTATTTGCTTATCAGTTCTTAAAATCATTATTTTCCCCATCCAAATTATCGATAATATAAAAAATAAAATTTTAAGACCAAACTCTAATGTATCTACCAAAGCGAAAACATCCCTTCATTTATAATAAATTTTTCAGCTTAATCAAATATAAAACCCTAATATAACTTTTTAAACTTGTACTAAATCCATATAAGATAATTTAATTAAGTTCTATAAAACTTTATCTACATTAATATATACTACACTATACTTTGCATTTCTTAAATATAAATTAATAAAATTAATAAAATTTTGTTCATGAGCATATAAAGATATATTTCATTATTTAAATGCATATCATTATATATACAGTTTTAGGAGGCGAGGTATATGGATTCTAAATTTTTTAATTGGTACACTCAATCCTTAGGAGGAACTTTTGGTATTATATCATGTATATGTGCTTATTTAAATGGATATATGTTTGTTTATACAAATAGCGCTAGTAGTTACTTTGAAAGTATAGGATTTTTAGGAATAATTTCAAGCTATGTATTACTTCCACTTTGTATGCTAACTTTGGTTTTTGGAATTATACGTTCTTATACTCCAGATACATCCGATAAAAGTATTTTTGATATACCCTTTTTTACTTTAAATAAAAGGTTAATACTTGTTACAGTAGTTTTTGGATTTATTGGTGCTAGATTTTATTTTATAATTCCTACAATTTTAATGACTTTTAACTTATATAGTAGTATTTTAATCACTAAATTAAAAGATATACTATATAAGAACAAAGAAAATGATACTAATATGAAAGAAAGTGAAGTCTAAATTGCATAATTTTGGTATTTGTCTTAAAAATCCCCGAGGTATTAATTTGTATTTTATTATATTTTGCAAAATATATTGAATTTTATTCATTTTATACTTATAATTTATATTAATAATGGAAAATTAAAACAAAAGAATTTACTGGTTGTTAATTTAAAATTAAAATATATCTGAATGTGTTGATTCTATAGTCAGCACTTTTTCTTTTATAAATTTGCTTTTTGTGATATAATATTAGCACCAGGTAATAATACAAGGGGGTAACAACATGAACATCAATGAAATTAAAGAATTATTAAAGGTCATAGACTCAACTAACTTAGAATATGTAAAGCTTGAAAGTAGCGATTTTAAATTAGAAGCATCTAAAAAAACTGAAGTTACAAGCTCGCCTGTTTTAAGTGTACAACAAGAATCGGTAGTAGATCTTTCTTTAGAAAAGCCATTTGTAAACGAGGCACCTGTAGTATCTAATGAGAATTTATCAATAGTAGTAGCTCCTTTGATGGGAACATTCTATGATTCTCCAAGTCCAGATGCAGAAAGCTTTGTCAAGGTTGGCGATGTAGTTGAAGAAGGTGACACTTTATGTATATTAGAAGCAATGAAACTTATGAATGAAATAACAAGTGAAATTAAAGGTGAAATAATTGAAGTATTAGTTGATAATGAAGAACTAGTAGAATATAATCAACCTTTATTTAAGATAAAACCATTGTAGTAGGAGGTATTTAAGTTGATAAAAAAAATACTAGTTGCAAATAGAGGCGATATAGCAGTTAGAATCATCAGAACGTGTAAAGAACTAGGCATAAAAACTGTTGCTATCTATTCTGAAATAGATAAAGATTGTTTTCATAGATATATAGCTGATGAATCTATTTGCATAGGGCCAAATAATATAAGCAAGAGTTATAATAACATAGAAAATATTATATACCTTGCTCTTAAATTAAAATGTGATGCTATTCATCCAGGTTTTGGCTTTTTATCAGAAAACCCTGAATTTGCAAAACAATGTGAAGAGAATAATATTATTTTTATAGGTCCAACAAGAGAACAAATGATTTTGATGGGAGATAAATCTAGAGCAAGAGAAACTATGATGGAATTAAATATCCCTGTTGTTCCTGGTTCAGAATCTGTTTTAAAAACTAAGGAAGAAGCTTTAGAAGTTGCAAGAGAAATTGGCTATCCTGTTATGATAAAAGCCTCAAGTGGAGGCGGTGGGAAAGGTATGAGAATCGTTAGAAAGGAAGAAGAGCTTTTTTCAAATTTTGATATGGCAAGTTCAGAAGCTCTAGCAGCATTTTCTAATAGCGATTTATATATGGAAAAATTTATAGAAAATCCTAGACATATAGAAGTACAAGTATTTGGTGATAAACATTCAAATGCAATACATTTAGGTGATAGAGATTGTTCTATGCAAAGAAGAAATCAAAAAGTAATAGAAGAGTCTTTAAGTCCATACCTTTCAGATGAAGAAAGAATAAATCTTCATAAAATTGCAGTGGATATAGTAAAAGGTGTAGGTTATATCGGTGCTGGTACTATTGAATTTATAGTTGATAAAGATAAAAACTTTTATTTTATAGAGATGAATACAAGAATACAAGTTGAACATCCAGTCACAGAGATGGTAACAAATCTTGACCTTATAAAACTTCAAATATCTATAGCTAATGGAGAAGAAATACCTTTTAAACAAGAAGATGTTATTTTTAGAGGCCATGCTATTGAGTGTAGAATAAATGCTGAAGATTCATCAAATAATTTTGCTCCATCACCAGGTAAGATAGAGTCATTAAATTTACCTGGAGGTTTTGGTGTTAGATTTGATACTTTTGTATATACAGGATATACTATACCACCTTTATATGATTCTATGATAGGTAAATTAATATGTTGGGCTGAGACTAGAGAAGAATGTATAAATAGAATTTATAGAGCTCTAGATGAAATTATTGTAGAAGGTATTAATACAAATGTAGAATTCCAAAAGGCACTTGTAACAAGTGAAGAGTTTAGAAAAGATACTCATCATACCAAATTTATAGAAGATGTCTTTATGAAGAAGGAATTTGCTACATTATAAGGAGTAAATAGATTATGATAAAAAAATTTTTATCATCAAAAGAATCTAAGTATGTTACGATTTCTTTAGATGACAACTTTAAAAAGAATAGTGTAGATGATAAATTTTGGACTTATTGCAAAGGATGCGATAGTCATGTATTTAGAAAAGACATAGAAGAAAATTCATTTGTATGTCCAAAATGTTCAAGACATTATGGTTTAAGAGTACGAAATAGAATAAATTTATTGATTGATAAAGGAACTTTTATGGAATTTAATTCTGATATAGAATTTCAAAATCCATTAAACTTTCCTAAATATAAAGAAAAAGTAGACTCTTATAAGGAAAAAACGAATGAGTCAGAAGCTGTTGTCACAGGTTATGGAAGATTAAATGGAATTAAAACAGTTATTTGTGTAATGAATCCTGATTTTATGATGGGAAGCATGGGTTCTATTGTTGGGGAAAAAATAACTTACTCAATAGAATATGCTGCCAAAAACAATTTACCTATAATTATTTGTTCTGCTTCAGGAGGAGCTAGAATGCAAGAAGGTATGGTATCTCTTATGCAAATGGCAAAGACTTCTCAGGCACTTGCTAAGCTTGAAGAAAAGTCATTACCATATATATCAGTTTTAACTGACCCTACTACTGGAGGAGTAACTGCTAGTTTTGCTATGCTCGGAGATATTATAATTTCTGAACCAAATACATTAATTGGTTTTGCAGGTCCAAGAGTGATAGAACAAACAATAAATCAAAAACTTCCTGAAGGATTTCAAACTTCTGAGTTTTTACTTGAAAAAGGTTTTATTGACATGATAGTAGATAGAAGAAAAATGAAGGAAGTATTGTATCAAATTCTTGCTATGCACAAGAAATAGGGCATAAAGGAGGAACTGTTTTGATTGAAAATAATAATGATAAAATAAAAGTCTTAGAAAATGATATTAAACAATTAGTAGCTATTTCTGAGGCAAATAATATAGATTTAAGTGATAAAATAAATTCTCTTAATGAAAAATTAGCAAAGCTTAAAGAAGATGCCTTTTCACATCTATCACCATATGAAAAGGTAGTGTTAAGTAGAGATATAAAAAGACCTACAACTTTGGAATACATAGAACATATTTGTTCTAATTTTTTAGAGCTTCATGGAGATAGGCTTTATAAAGATGACCCTTCTATAGTTGGAGGAATAGGGCAAATAGGAAAATTCAATGTTACTATAGTTGGTCACCAAAAGGGAAGAGATACTAAAGAAAACATAAAAAGAAACTTTGGTATGCCTCATCCAGAAGGATATAGAAAAGCGTTAAGACTTATGAAACAAGCTGAAAAATTTGACAGACCGATAGTGACATTTATTGATACATCAGGAGCTTTTTGTGGCTTAGAGGCAGAAGAAAGAGGACAAGGAGAAGCTATTGCAAGAAACTTACTTGAAATGAGTAAACTTTCTGTTCCAGTAATCACCTTTGTAATTGGTGAAGGTGGTAGTGGAGGAGCTTTAGGAATCGGAGTAGGTAATGATGTATGTATGTTAGAACACTCAGTTTATTCTGTAATTTCACCTGAAGGTCTCTCTAGTATCTTATTTAAAGATTCATCTAAAGCAAAAGAAGCTTGTGATGTTATGAAACTTACAAGTAATGATTTATATGATTTAAAAATAATAGATAAGATTATAAAAGAACCTCTTGGTGGTGCACAAAAAGATGTAGAAGCTGTTTCAAAGGAAATGAAGTCTTACATTTTAGAAAGATTAAATCATTATAAAGATATGCCTAAAGAAGAAATAATGTCTCAAAGGTATAATAAATTTAGAAATATTGGAAAATGCTTATAGAATATAAAGAAATTTGTAGATTTTTCATTATAAAATGGTTTTAAAAAATAAAGGTTTTCTTAAATCTATTATAGAAGTATATTTTTATAAAAGTATACTTTAAATGATGATTGTAATTAGTAAATGGCAATTGTGATTTAGTACTTTAGGTAATGGATACTTTAACAAATTAACAAGGAGATGTTGAAATGGAAGTACTAAAAGTTTCATCAAAATCTAATCCTAATTCTGTAGCTGGAGCTTTGGCTGGAGTACTGAGAGAACGAGGTATTGCAGAAATACAAGCTATAGGAGCTGGAGCTCTAAATCAAGCAATAAAATCAATTGCAATAGCAAGAGGCTTTGTTGCACCTAGTGGAATGGACTTAGTGTGTATTCCCGCATTTACTGATATAGAAATCGAAGGTGATAAGAAAACTGCCATCAAACTTATAATTGAACCTAGATAATATATCTTTTTGTTAGAATTTAATTAAGTTTTAAAGGTTGACTATGGAAATGATGTCCTGTAGTGAACCTTTTTTACTTTAATATATTTTATTTTATATAATTTTTAATGTATAATCTTAATTAAACAAATAAGTTTGAAGGAGATGTAGATTATGAAATTAAAACTATTTTTAGAAGAGTATGCAGTATGTAGATTAAATAATAACAGTGAAATACCAACATGGATAGATACAGAAAATTTTTACTCTATAACTAAAACTGATGATGAATTGAGCATTGTATGTTCAAACAACAATATCCCTTCTGATATTAAATCAGAAAAAGAATGGAGAATACTTAAAATCTTAGGCCCTTTAGATTTTTCACTTATAGGAATTTTATCTAAGATAAGTGGGTTATTAGCTGATAATAAAATAAGTATATTTGCAATTTCTACATATGATACAGATTATATTTTAATAAAAGAAAAAGATATAAAAAATGCTTGTAAAATTTTAAACTGTAATGGATATGAGATAGAGTAGTTGAAGACTTAAATGCGAGGTTCTAGTTTATGATTCATATAGTTGAGATTTTTAAAATAAGTATAATAAATATCTTTTGTTTTATAGGAATATTTATTGTATTTGGATTGATTTTTAGTATTATAGAAAATTTAAATAATAAATTTATCTTTTTATCTTTTGGAAAAACTGGTGTCATTGTAACTGGAGCTGTTGGAACTTTTATACATGAATTGAGTCATTTAATAATGTGTTTGATTTTTATGCATAAAATAAATTCAGTAAAATTCTTTAGACCAATTGAGAGTAAAAATGATGGAGTATTAGGATATGTAAATCATAGTTATAAAAAAGATAATATTTATCAGAGTATAGGAAATTTTTTTATAGGAATTGCTCCAATTATAGGTGGAACAATGATGATTATTGTACTTTTTAGAATACTATTACCAGATAGTTACATTAAAATAACACAAAACATAGATTTAAAATTATATGTAAGTATGATTAATAATTTTAATATAGCGGGTTTTATACAGATTATTTTAGATGATGTTTCTAATTTTGTAAAAATGATATTGTTAACACCTGATATATATTTATTAAGATATTTTATATTTATGTTTTTAATGTATTCAATTTCCACTCATATGTCACTTAGTAGTGCTGATTTGAAAAGCAGTTTAAAGGGTTTGAGTTTTATAGTTATAGTTATATTTGCAATTAGTCTAATTACATACTTATTTGGGCTTAATAGCTTAAATATATCTAGTTTAATAGTAAAGTATAATATATTTGTAAGTTTTTTTATGACGATAGGGCTTATTTTTTCAATAGTAACTCTCATAATATCTTATATTTTAAGTTTGATAAGTCCATTTAAAAATTTTAATTAAGATACTAAATTTTATACTATTTTTAGTTTTCTTATTTTAGTTTCCTTGAAAAGATAGTAAAATTCAAGATTGAAAAAGATTTTAGTAAAGCATAAAATTTCTCAATATATTTTAGTGAATATTTATTAAACATATATTGAGAAATTTAAAAAGAGTACTTGAACCCAACTAGTCTTTAAATGTGGATTTAGGGAATAGTTAACGCAAAAACCAATTAGAGCACTACTAATCTCTTAAAAAATACATTAATTGATTAAATTAAATATTTATGCTAACATAGCTACATTGTTATTAATAAAAATAACTTACAAATATTCATATTTTAATTTTAGGAGGTTTAAATTTGAATAATGATAAGAAAATTATAAAAGTACATAATAAATCTGATAAACCTGATAATATTGTCATCAAAGAAAATGAACTTATAGAAAAATGTCTACTTTTGGAAAATAAACTTCCTGTATTTATGAAAGATTATTTTATATATCTAAAAGGTTCTGTTGCCGTCTCTACACGACTTGCTTATTTAGAAGATATAAAGTTTTTCTGCTTATACATGATTGAGACAAAGGAACTAACAAGTGCAGATTGTATAAAAGACATTACAGAAAGTGATTTTAACATGATAAAATCAAGAGATATAAACTTATTTTTAGGCGATTATTGCAGCAGATATTATAAAAATACAGAAAAAAACACATTAATTTTTGAAAATAATAATAGAGCTCTGGCAAGAAAAAAATCATCCATCTCTACTCTATTTAAATTTTTATATAGAAATTCTCAAATAGATAATAACATAACTGATGGATTTAATCCAATAAAGCTACCTAAACCACAACCAGATGCTATTAAACGTCTTGAAATAGATGAAGTTGCAAAAATGTTAGAATCAGTAGAAACTGGTGAAGGTCTTACTGAAAAAGAAAAAGTTTATTGGAAAAAAACTAGATTACGTGATAAGGCTATATTAGCTCTATTTGTTACATATGGGCTTAGATTAAATGAACTTAGAGAACTTAATATCTCCTCTTTTAATTTTTCAAGAGGTGAATTCAAAATATATAGAAAACGTGGAAAAGAAGTCTTAATGCCTATAAATCATACTTGTGAACATGTAATAAAAGATTATTTGCAAAATGAAAGAACAAGAGATGATTTACTAAATGATGAAGTTAAAGATGCATTATTTTTATCTCTTCAA
This sequence comes from Clostridioides sp. ZZV15-6597, assembly GCF_020657815.1. Lineage (NCBI taxonomy): Bacteria > Bacillati > Bacillota > Clostridia > Peptostreptococcales > Peptostreptococcaceae > Clostridioides > Clostridioides sp. ZZV15-6597. The sequence goes on from NZ_JAGWCT010000015.1 coordinate 12,880, forward strand.
AATAAAAGAATTACAGCAAAAGCTATAAGAACACTTGTAAAAAAATATACATCTATTCCACTAGATACAACTAGAGATAATGGATATAGCCCTCATAAATTAAGAGCAACTGCTGCGACCTCTCTGATTCAAACAGGATTTTCTATATACGATGTTCAAAATTTACTCGACCATGATAATGTCACGACTACTCAACTTTATGCTGCACATAAAAAAAATGTAAAACGTGATATAGTTAAGAATTTTGAATGGATTGAAGATGATTAAAAATCAGGAACAAATGTTTGCAGATATAAATGGATTATGTTATAATTAAAAATATAAATGTATGGAAATAAAAACAAAATATGTTTGGAAATGAGTGATGTTATGTATTTAGATCTAACTGAAAAGCAAGTTTTAATACTGGAATTTATAAAATCTCAAATCATATTAAAAGGCTATCCACCTGCTGTAAGAGAAATATGTACTGCTGTAGGGTTAAGATCTACTTCAACTGTGCACTCTCATCTAAATAAACTTGAAAAACTGGGATACATAAGAAAAGACCCTACTAAACCAAGAGCTATTGAAGTTTTGGAGCGTAGTAAAGTCAATGATGTTTCTGGAGCTAACCAGGAAATAATAGAACTTCCTTTAGTAGGTCAAATAACAGCTGGAGAACCCATTTTAGCGCAACAAAACATAGAGGAATATATTCCATTCCCTGCCAGTTTAGTAAAGGGCAGTAATAACTTTGTATTAAAAGTAAAAGGCGAAAGTATGATTAATGCAGGAATTTTAGATGAAGATTACGTTGTAGTAGACAAAAAAAATACAGCCTTAAATTCTCAGATAGTAGTTGCACTTATAAATGGTGAATCTGCTACAGTCAAGAGATTCTTTAAAGAAGGAAACTTGATAAGACTTCAACCAGAAAATGATTTTATGGAACCAATTATGCTTAAAGACTCAGAAGTTGAAATTGTAGGTATTGTAACTGGTGTATTTAGAGTTATAAAATAACTATTAAAGAATATCAAAAAAATAAGCTATTTAATAGATAAAATATATCTTAATTTCTTTATTTTATCTATTTGGAATAGCTTATTTTTATGTGTATTTACTATTTTGTATTATTTGCTTTTTATTTATTATTTCCTATATTTTAACTATTGCTTTCCATAACATATATCACATGGGTCATTTTTCTTACTTTCTGCAATTGAACCTGATAATATTTTTTTACTTCTTGAAAGTCCACTACAATTTTTTGTTGAGTGATAACTCTTCCCTTTTGGAGTAAAATACACTATTTTTGACAAATTTGATGCATTTTGTTCCTTATTTAAGGATTCATTTTGGCCTGTATTGTTATTTGACTTTTCGGAGCTTCCATCTTCTCTAACACCTTTTTTGTAACTTCCATCTTTACAGCTTGTAAAAACTCCATCACCTGTAGATTCAAATACTATATCTGAACATTCGTCACTTCTATGTACTTTTACACCCATCTTTTTTAATTTGTTCATTGTTTCTTCATGTGGATGACCATATGAATTACCTTTTCCAACTAAAATTACTGCATATTCAGGGTTAACTTTATCTAAAAAAGCCTGAGATGAACTACTACGAGAACCATGATGAGCTACTTTTAAAAGGTCTACTTCTCCAAGTTTTGATAGTATTTCTTTTTCTGTACCTTCTTCAGCATCACCTGTAAATAAGGCTTTATCGTTACCATTAGTATATGTAAGTACTAGTGATTGTTCATTAGTAGTATCTCCTCCATTTGTATTTAGAACTTCAAAATAGGAATCTTCAAGATAAAACTTTTTATTTTCAAGAGGTACACTTGGAGATAAATCTTTATTTGCTAAAGCATTTATAAAATCTCTGTAACTCTTTGTTTCTGCTGAACCATTTGATACAAAAACATTTTCTATATTGAAATTTTTTACAACAGAATCAAGTCCCCCTAGATGGTCTGCATGAGAATGAGTAGCTATAAGATATTTAATATCTTTTACCCCTTGATTATTTAGGTAGTCTACCATTAAATTCTCATCATCGTTATCTCCCCCATCTATCAATGTAAAAGTTTTGCCCTCTTGAATTAATATTGCATCACTATTTCCAGTGTCAATAAAATGAATTTTTACATTTTTATCACTTGATATACTACTAGATAAAGTTTCTTGGTTATTTGATTGATTATTTTCACTATCTGTTGCACTGCTACAACCAGTTAAATAAATAGATACAGAGATTATTAGTAGAAATATTAAGGATTTAACTTTAGAATTTTTTTTGTTATTTATATTTTTTTCTATCACAAACTACGCCTCCATTTTCATAATACACTAGTAATTATAACATGATATGCGTTTTTATGATATTTTTTTACATAATATTTTAATTAGCATTTATAAAATAATAATAAAAAAAATTGACACCGTATAAGTTTTATATTATATAAAATGAATTATTTTACATCAGTAGTACCCAGTTATGCATTTTAAACGACCATTTATGTTTAAAATATTGCAAAATTCTTCCAAAACTTATAATATATTAAATATCAACAAAAATAAATAAACTTTTTCCTTAAAGAAGGCTTAAAGCTCACACCAACTGCCTTCTTTTTTTTTATAATTTTTTAACTATTTATTTTGATTAATATTTATTTCATATTTTAGCTCTACTCTTCTAGATGCATCTCTATTTACACTATTATCTCCATTTTTTACGAGTTCAGCTTTTGACCTACCTATTGCAATAATATGTTTAGTTACTTCATCTTTATATTTATAATTACCTATTTCATCTCCTACTACAAATTTAGCAACGCTATATGCCCTTCTTTGTGATAAATCTAAGTTATAGATATAGCTTCCTACATCGTCTGTATGACCTTCTATAACTATTTTAGATATATAGTCGCCATAATCTTTATAAATAGTTTCTATGTACTTTGGAACAAACATTTTTAACATCTCTTTAGCCTCTGGTTTCAAGACATCACTATCTACATCAAACATTGTCCTTTCACCAAAAGTTACTTGACCATTAGCCTTATCCACTTTCACAGGTATACCACTTTTTTTAAAGGTTTCTTCAACAGAAGCATTCACATTTTTAGCTAAATCTTGTTCAACTGAGCCTGAGATACTTTCTGAACTAAATAAGATAAGAATTACAACCATCAACACAGTGGATAATAAATCTGTAAATGTTGGCCAGAAACTACTCTTTTCAAATTCTCTGTTAACAGTTCTTCTATATTTATTATTCATTTAACTCATCCTCACCTATGGCCTTTATTTCTTTCTTTTCTATCTCATAAATTTCTTCACTTAAAGGATTAAATATACTATCAATATTATTTTCAAATAAATCTTCACTATCAAGAGGAACTTCATCTTGCATGAAGGAGTTATTAAACATAACATCTAGCTTATCTTGAATGTCTAAAGAATTCTCAAACATTATATCTAGTTTGGTTTGTAAGTCATTAGAAAAGTTCTCAATAATACTTGAAAGATTCTTAATTGAATCGTCTAGAGTGTATTTTTCATCTAAAAGAATTTTTTGATTTTGATATATTTTGTTTTCATGAGTCATTAATTTAGTTAACAAATCTTGAGCACTTCTTTCATATAAAGCAAATCCTGCATTTATATTTCTTATATAATCTTTAATTTTATGCTGGCTTTCAGTGGAATTATATATATTTTTTGATGATTCTTTTATATCAAATAGAATTTCCTTATTTATATTATCTTGATTATCATACTTATCAAACAGTTTCACAAATTTTACATTTAAAATATTAAACTGTTTATCTAATTTTCTTACACTTTGGTCAAATGTCTTAATAGAACTTTGAGAGCCTTCTAAAAGACTTTTTAAAGCTTCTATTCCACTGATAAATTCGTCATTAAAATCATTTAAGTCTTTAGATATTTTATCAAATTTTTCAATAGCTTCTATAGACTTGCTTATTTGTTTTATTGTATTTTTTACTTCTTCTACTTTTAAGTCCATTCTTTCTGATTTAATATGAGTTACCTCAGATGTCAGTAGATTCTCAGATTTTAACATTATTTGTATCAAAACATGTTCACAGTCTTTTATCTTTGTAAAATATCCTATAATTAGAGAAAATACCACTCCAAATATACTAGTTGTAAATGCAGTTTGCATGCTACTAATAGTCGAAGGAAGTGAATTTATAATATCTTTAGTATCAACACATAAAAGCATTGTAGAAAGCCCAACAAAGGTACCTAAAACTCCAAGTAATATACTTATTGAAGATGAATTTTTTATGCTTCTAATTTTTTCTAATATTGGTAAGTTATTATATTTTAAATCTGATACAACTTCTTCTACAAATGAAGTTATATTTACATCAGCATAAGGATTTTCTTTACTATATGTATAGTAATCATTCCTTATTTTGCTATAAAACACACTCGTTTTATAGTCTCGGTTGATTTCTTCTAGTTTTGAACTTACAAACAAATACAACTTGTTGTTTTCTACAATTTTAAAAATAGAATACAAAGTTATTGCAAGTAAAAATAATATAGTTATTGGATTAGTAAATATTGACTCTATCAAATTAGTTATTATGTTACTCAATTTTATCCCCTACCTTATAATTTATTTATCTCTAATTTATACGTACAAGTTACTAAGAAAATACGTAAATAAACAAAATATTTATATTATATTTATGAAAAATGGTACAAATAGGTTGTAATGTTAATAACATAATATATACGAGCTAAAAGTTATAGGGGGTGGCATGATGAATGACAACATAGTAGAAGTTAAAAATATCAATATGAACTTCTACACTAAGGAAGGCGAGCTTGAAGTATTAAAGGATGTAAATTTTAATTTGAAAGAAGGCGAAATACTAACATTACTCGGACCTTCTGGAAGCGGAAAATCTACAATTTTAAATATTCTTACTAATCTTTTAAAACCAACTAGCGGTGATGTAAAGATTACTGGAAATATTGGATATATGTTTCAAAAAGATAATCTGCTTGAATGGAGAAATATAATGGATAATATAACTATTGGTTTGGAAATTCAAGGAAAAAAAGATAAAAAATCTTTAGATAGAGTTGAAGAGCTTTTAAAGACTTATGGACTATGGGATTTCAGAAGCATGTATCCTAAAGAATTATCTGGTGGTATGAGACAAAGAGTTGCTCTTATTAGGACACTTTCTGTAAATCCAGATGTTTTACTTTTAGATGAACCTTTTTCAGCTCTTGACTATCAAACTAGATTGTTGGTTTGTGATGATGTTTATAGTATTATTAAAAATGAAAATAAGTCTACTATTTTAGTTACACATGATATTGGTGATGCGCTTTCTATAAAAGTGCAACTTTAGAAATTAATCTATTTTTTTGTTTAAATCCATCCATTTAGATTCTAACTCTTTTATCATATTATCCTCTATTCTTACTCCAAATGATTTAATGCTCTAATACTGGTTATTCCATGATTTAATAATGAATATAATGAAATATTATGTGCTTTAATATCCCAACAAATGAGTCTTCCAAATATGCGGGAGTTTCCTGGTGGTAAAGTTGAAAAAGATGAGTCTCTTGAGAGTGCAATTGAGTGTGAAATAAAGGTTTCTATATTGACAGTTTTGCAATAAAGTTATAATATTAATAGGATTGTAGTTTTTTATAGCATATGGAAAATTATGTTCATTTTAAAACTATTAATAAATATAATTTTTTATATTTGGATAATCGTAAAATTAAAATAAAGGATGATAAAAAATGACAGAACAAAATTTAAGCTTGATTGATGAAGTTAAAAGAAGAAGAACCTTTGCAATCATTTCCCATCCCGATGCAGGAAAAACTACATTAACTGAAAAGTTTCTATTATATGGTGGTGCCATTCGTGAAGCAGGATCGGTTAAATCAAGAAGATCTCAAAAACATGCAGTATCTGACTGGATGGAAATTGAAAAACAAAGAGGTATATCTGTTGCATCAAGTGTTCTTCAATTTGAATATAATAACTTTTGTATAAATATTCTTGACACTCCAGGGCATCAAGATTTCAGTGAGGACACTTATAGGACTCTTATGGCAGCAGACTGTGCAGTAATGGTTATTGACTCTGCTAAAGGTGTCGAGGATCAGACAAAGAAATTATTCCAAGTTTGTAAAATGAGAGGAATACCAATTTTTACTTTTATAAATAAAATGGACCGTCAAGGAAAGGATCCCTTTGAACTACTTGAAGATATTGAAAATGTTCTAGGAATTCGCTCTTGCCCAGTAAACTGGCCAATTGGTTCTGGTAAAGAGTTCAAAGGTGTGTTTAATCGTCATAAAAACCAAGTTGAACTATTTGATGATGGTAACCATGGACAATCTATTGCTAAGTCTACAACTGGAGATATATCTGATGAAAGATTTAATACTTTATTAGGTGATGCTCTTCATGAAAAACTACTAGAAGATATTGAACTTTTAGATATTGCTGGAGATAATTTTAATTTAGACGGAGTATTAAATGGTGAATTGACACCTGTGTTCTTCGGAAGTGCCCTTACTAACTTTGGTGTAGAACCATTTTTAGAATCGTTTCTAGAAATAACACCTCCGCCAAATCCTCGTAGCAGTAATTTAGGTGATATTGACCCTAATTCTAATAGCTTCTCAGGATTTATATTTAAGATTCAAGCTAATATGGATAAATCTCATAGAGATAGAATTGCATTTTTAAGAATTTGCTCTGGTAAATTTGAAAAAGGTATGACAGTAACTCATGTACAAAGAAACAAAAAGGTTAAACTTTCACAACCTCAACAGTTTGTAGCACAAGACCGTGTTATAATAGATTCAGCTTATCCAGGTGACATTATAGGGATACATGATCCAGGAATATTTAATATTGGTGATACATTAAGTGAAAAAAAATCAAATTTACAGTACACTGGCATACCACAATTTGCTCCTGAACATTTTGTAAGAGTATCTACAAAGAATGCTCTTAAAAGAAAACAGTTCTTAAAAGGTCTTACACAATTATCAGAAGAAGGTACTATACAGATATACAAACAACCTAATTTTGGTATGGAAGAACTTATTGTAGGAGTAGTTGGAGTTCTTCAATTTGAAGTTTTAGAATATCGTCTAAAACAAGAATATGGTGTTGATATGATAATGAACACACTACCTTATCGTTATATACGTTGGATTGAACCTGATACTTTTAAATCGGATAAGCTTTCAATACCAATGGATACAATATTAGTTGAAGATAAAAATAGCAATCCAGTATTGTTATTTCAAAATGAATGGTCTATTAGACATCTAATTGAGAGAAATGAAAATGTAGTTTTAAGAGAAACTTCTCTATAAAAAATAAATGTTAATCCCCCTACGTCTATTTTTAAACGTAGGGGGATTAACATTTATTTGATTATTATTAACTTAATTCAGTTTCTTGTTAATTTTGAGATGCCCAATCTGCTGGATATGTTACATATATAAATCTAGCATAATCAGGTACAGAAAATTGTATTTTACTTCCTTTTGGTATAAATATTAACTCACCTGAAGAAGCAGAAACCTTTCTTCCATCTATTAATATATCTAAAGTTCCATCTATTACATAATCTATTTCATCATAGTTTAGAGTCCAGTCAAAAGTTGTTTCCTTCATTTCCATCATACCACAACCTAATCTTGGGCTTTCCTCTAATGTAAATAAATCTTTTGTGTAAACTACATCGCTTGGGTTTCCTGTATCTAATCTATCAGATTCACTAACCTTTACAGTTGGTAATTTTATAGAAGTTATTCCACTAACATCTTTATTTCTAACAAAATCTGCAGTATCTTTAGTTCCATTTATTTTTTCTTCTATTATTTGTCTTACTAATGTTTCAATTAAGTTTTTATCTATATTTGCTATATCCATCTTATACATTCTCCTTCTTTAATGTCTTACTTGCTATAACCATAGCTAATAAGACTGCTGTTATACCACCAATTAATTTAGCAACTATCATTGGTGTTATCATATTAGCATTAAATCCTGCTGTAAATCCTAAGTGGTCTCCAAATACGAATGCTGCTGATACAGAAAATGCTACGTTTATTATCTTTCCTCTATTATCCATATCTTTCATCATACCAAACATTGGTATACAGTTAGCTAAACTTGCAACAAGCCCTGCAGCTGATACATCATTCATTCCAAGAACTTTTCCTAAAGCCATTAATGGTTTATTAAATACCTTTGTTATAACAAATACTAATGGGAATGCTCCTGCTAAAACTATTGCAATATCTCCAACTATTTCTATACCTTCACCTATTGGCTTCATTCCAGGTATTACAACTATCCCTGTTAAGGCTTCAACTATTGCAGCAGCAAGTCCTAAAGTTATAACTATCACTACACCCTTTCCAAAATATGTAAATCCTTTTATCATAGCATTTTCAAATTTCAATAATCCAAGTGCTATAACGACTGCAAATATTATTATTGGTATCAAGTTCCTAAGAACCATCATTACTTCAAATCCTGCAACTAATCCACCAACAAAAGCTCCAATAGGTATTGTTATTATCCCTGCAAGTATTCCTGTTGCTAAGAATTTTTGGTCTTCTTTTTCAATTATTCCAAGTGCAACTGGTATTATAAACACTATTGTAGGTCCCATCATAGCACCTACTATTAAGCCTCCAAATAATCCAGCATTAGGGTCTTTTGCAAGCTCAAGGGCAAGTGGTGCACCACCCATATCATTAGCTAACAAACTTCCAGCAAACATAGCTGGGTCAGCTCCAAGCATATCAAACACTGGTACTACAATTGGTCTTAATACATCAGCAAGAACTGGTGCTAGACATATAACACCTACCATTGCAACTGCAAGTGAACCCATTGCCATTATACCTTCTTCAAATTGTTCTCCAAGACCAAATTTACTACCTATACATTTATCTATAGCCCCAAGTACCATGAAGACTACCATTACATAGATTATAATTTCATTTATACTCATAGTTCCCCCATTATTTTATTAGATTTTTTATTATTTGACTGTCTACTGATGATATTACAGTCTTATATATTGTGAATTTAATTTCTATACCTTTATCTATACTTTTAAACTCTATAGTGCCTATACTTTTATTCATCAAACACTTCAAATGAATCGACTACTCCAACTATCGTTGCATCTACTGGAACATGAACTTTTTCAATCGATTCTCTAGCTGAGGAACCTTTGGATATAAGAACTAAGTCTCCATTTCCTGCTCCTGCATTATCGGCTGCAACCATGAAGCCTTCCTTGTACGTGTCTTTAGTTTTTAAAATTTTTACAACTAAAAGTTTTTGACCACATAATTTTTCATCTTTTCTTGTGGCCCAAACATTACCTACAACTTTTCCTATATCCATAAAATTACCTCCTTACACTTTCTTTAGTTTGAGATGGTGTATTTTCATAAAGTCTACAGCTAATGGCGTTATTATACTTTTTTTATTAACTAGTATATTTTTAACTCCATTTATAGTTGGTTTTCTTAAGTCAGCTTCTGATATAAGTTTTTTATTTCTTAAATCTAAACTAAATTCAGTATCTATCTTCATACTTTCTACATTGTTTAGACTTTCTATATCTTTATTTAAAGCTTTTGTATTTTCTTTTTTAGAAACTATAGCACTTGATACTTCACTTTTTATACTTAACTTATTTTTATTTATAGTATTTAAGTCTTTTATAATTTCTACACCAAATTTACATATTTCATCTTCAAAGAACATAAACTTCTTATATAATGCTTTTGGTGCAGTATCCTTATATTTTTTGTATTCAATTCCTTCATCTAAGAGATATACTTTCTTACCCTTCATAATCATTTTTAGTATAAATCTTTCTTCTTCACTTGTTGAATTCCCAAGTGCTATGTTTGATAATCCTCTCATACAAAGTTTCGAAACTATCACTATTTCACACTCTTTTGTACTTCTATCAAATTCAACTATTTCAAATTCATCTTTTAATAAGTTAAATTTACTACTATCCTGTTCAAATACAATTACAGCTTTAGGTTTACTAGATACTTTCAATTCATTATTGTTTATTTTTTTATAAACTTCTTCTATTATTAGATTTACAAGGTCATCATAATTCATATTTAATCCTCCCTAGAGGTATTTTCTATATTCATCTTTCATACTTTTCTGTATTTTTAATACTTCCAACATTGTATATAGTAAATGAAATTAGAAGTTAAATTAATTTATGCTTTCTTTATTATTTTAGCAACAGTCCCTTTTGAATAGCCACATGCATTGGCTTCATCATAATCTATGTGCATGTAAGTTTTAAAGATGTCACTAACTCTTATTACTACATCATCAAATGTTAAAGGTCTCTGACCCATTACCTTAGCTTCAACTATTTCTTTATCACATACATTGAATTTTTCAGCATCCTTAGGAGTCATGTGTATGTGTCTTTTAGCAACCATTAACCCCTTATCAAGTTCAACTTCATCATGTTGTGTTGATATTTTAATACTTAAAGTACCTTCTAAGTCTCCACTTTGTTTTATAGGAGCTTTTAATCCAAGAGTTGAACCATCTGTTAAAGATATTTCTACCTGAGTTTCATTTCTACATGGCCCAAGTACAACTACATTTTTTATACTTCCTTTAGGACCAGTTATTGTGACTCTTTCCTTACAAGCATATTGACCTGGTTGAGATAAGTCTTTTAATTTTGTAAGAGTATATCCTTTACCAAATAATTTATCTACATCTTCTCTACTTAAGTGAACGTGTCTTCCTGATGCCTCAACTTCTATGAATGCTTCTTTTTTAACTCTATTTATTACTTCTTCTACTATTTCATTTAATAGACTCTCCATTGCGTCCTCCAACTACTTATACTTATTAGTTCTAACTTTATATATCATTATCCAAAATACTGACGATAATCTATTAAGTGCCTTTATTAAATCTTCTCTTTGAACATTTCCGTACTCACCTTTAAATGCTTCGTAAGCTGCAAGTTCAACCTCTCGTGTATTGCTTCTTATACTATTTATAGCTACTACTACTTCTCCCATTTCATAACTTGGGAACTCATGTCCTATACCAAAGTATTTTTTAGGATAGTGAGATTGTTCTCTAAGTTCTTGTGGAGTCAATCCTAAAAGTTTAAAATCTTCTAGTTTTTCTTCTAAAACCTCACATCTCATTATATTTCTTACAAAGTCTAATACCTCTTGTAATTCCTTAACAAGCTTTGGCATACCTAGTTTTTGGCAAAGAATCTGTGCTTTTAGTATTTCTGATTCAAGAGAATCTATTTTACCTCTTAGTATTATTCTTTTATGGTCTTTAAAAACTAAAAGATTTCCATTTAATTGAGTCATATGTTCTGGTTTTTCATCCAATTTAGCACCAAATACAGTAGTATATTTATATGTTTTCTCTTTAACTACTTCTTTTATAACTTCTTTGGGTTCATTATTTATATCTGAAAGCTTATCAATATATTTGAGTTCAATACTTCTCTCAGTTAAATAAGATTTTGCAGAAGGAGTTATTATCTGTCCTTTTTCTATATAGAATTCAGTTACATTGTCTTTGTTTTTTCCTATTTTTCTTTTTATTTCGTTTTCTGTTAAAACACCCATTTTATCACATCTCCTATTAGATGTATAAAAAAGGCTACCTCAAAATACATTGAGTTTATTAGTAAGACTCATTTTTGAGATAGCCTCTTTTTTAATCAAAATTTAAATTTTAAAATTGCATTTATATTACTCAGCTGATACTTTTGGTAATATAGCATCTACTTCAAAATGTGGTCTTGGTATAACATGAACTGATATTAGTTCTCCAACTCTCTCAGCAGCTGCAGCTCCAGCATCTGTAGCAGCTTTAACAGCTCCAACATCTCCTCTTACCATTACAGTAACTAATCCTCCACCTACTTGTTCTTTTCCTACTAATTGTACATTTGCAGCTTTAACCATTGCATCTGCTGCCTCTATCGCTCCTACTAATCCTTTAGTTTCTATCATTCCTAATGCGTTTGCACTTGCCATAATCTTATCCTCCAAAAATTTAATTTTATAGTTTTTATTTTTAGAAATTTATAGCTATAAATTTCATTGTTTGTTTTAGTTATGCTAGTTCTTTGACTAATCTTTGAACTAGAAGATTTATTAATTCTTCTTTATCCATTGAGTCAAACATTGATTTTTCAACTTGAGATGTATCTCTTCCAAGTTCTTCTATTTCTTTGATTCCATAAGCTACTCTTTTAACATTTATTAAATCAAGTGGACCTACATTGTTTGAAGTTGAACTTCCACCTATTGCACCACAACCAAGTGTTAGTGCTGGCACAAGGTTTGTTGATGCACCTATTCCTCCAAGTGCTGAAGGAGTATTCACAAGTATTCTTGATACTGGCATGTTAAGAGCAAATCTCTTTACCAACTCTTCATCATTTGCATGCATTGAGAAGGTATGACCTGCACCTTCATTTAGTAATATTTCTCTACATCTATTCATAATAGCCTCTACATTTTCTTCAACATAGAACGCTAGTATTGGTGTAAGTTTTTCTCTTGAATAGGCTACATTATGACCAACTTTATTTTCTCTTGCAACGAGAACTTTTGTATTTTTAGGTACATTTGTTAAATCTGCTAAATTTGATATTACCTCAACACTCTTACCAACTATTTGTGGATTCATAGTACCATTAGCTCTCAATATGAATTTTGCTAATCTCTCACTTTCTTTTTCATTTAAAATATACGCACCTTGATTTTTAAGTTCTTTTAAAACAGTTTCTTCCATAGATTTTTCTATTATTATAGATTGTTCTGATGCACATATAACACCATTATCAAAAGTTTTAGAATCTATTATTCTTTTGACTGCTAACTTAACATTTGCTGATTTATCTATAAACGCTGGGCCATTTCCAGGTCCAACTCCGATAGCCGGTGTTCCTGAAGAGTAAGCAGCTCTAACCATTGCTTCTCCTCCAGTTGCTAATATTAAGTTTGTATCTTTATGTTTCATTAATTCATTAGTTCCAACTATACTTGGATTAGTTATACATAATATTGAATCCTCTGGAGCTCCAGCCTTTATAGCTGCGTCACTTATTATATTAACTGTTTCAAGTATGCATTTTTTTGCATTTGGATGTGGAGAGAAAACTATAGTATTTCCTGCCTTTAAAGATATTATAGATTTGTATATTACTGTTGATGTTGGGTTTGTTGAAGGAATAAGACCTGCCACAACTCCAACTGGTGTAGCTATATCTATCGTATTTGCTTCTTTATCTTCACCAATTATTCCAATAGTTTTTGTATCTTTTAGAGTTTCATAAACTCCCATGGATGCAAAAGTATTTTTAATTACTTTATCTTCCCATTTTCCAAACCCAGTTTCTTCATTTGCCATTTTAGCTAATTTAGTAGCATTATTAAATGTTGCATTTGCAACAGCTTTTACTATTTTATCTATTTGCTCTTGGCTCATTTTAGAAAGTTTCTCTTGAGCCACTTTAGCTCTTTTTACAAGAGTTCTGACTTCTTGTATAGATACTAAATCTTTATCTAAAAGTGTCATAACTATCTATCCCCTCTGCTAAGCTTTTTAATTAAGTTTATCAATTCTTCTTTTTTAAGAACATTTAAATCTTTATAAGTTATTGAAGAGTCTAATTTCTTAGCCATAGCTTTAAGTTTTTTCACGCTGTTCTTTGATAAATCATCTCTATCAAAATCAGAATTTTCTATTTTGACTTGTTCTAATACTTCTTTATTATCATTAGTATTTTCTATTTTTTCCTCATTAGTTTCTGTTAAACTATCATCAACTACTTCAATTTCTTTGTTAATTTTATTTATATCACTATATAGTTTTTCATTATTATTTTCACTATTTTCAGTGCCATCTAAAATTACATTATCTTTTTCCGATAAATTTTTCGATACATTATCAGTTATTTCTAATGTAATCTCAAAGTTTTCCTCTGTATCTTCTGAAACTTCACAGACTTTAGGTTCTTTATTTTTAAATAAAGCATCGGTTACTTCATTATGTATTCTTGGTATAATATGTGATGCTCTTAATGTACCAATTCTAGAAACTGCTATTTCACCTGCTTCTAGAGCTGATTTAACAGCACCAACATCTCCACATATTGTTAAAGTAACAATGCCTGCTCCAACCTTATCAATTTCTAAGATATTAACATTTGCAGATTTTAAACAAGCATCAGAAGCTTCGATTGCAGCAACATATCCTATTACTTCTATTAAGCCTACAGCATCCATTTAATTATCCTAGAATCCTGTTGGATTATCTGCAACTGATTTTACTGCTTCTGCAAATGCATCACATGCTGCTTTACAGGCCGATTGAGAACCTGTAAGTAATGCTCCACCAAAGTTTGTTTCAGTTGGAGGTGCAAATAATTCGCACATCTTAACATCTGCTGCCTTCATTGCTGCATCCAGCGCATACATTGCTTCAAGTGGCGGTGCTACTAAATAAGCTAATGCCTCACCTTCTCTTATTCCTGCTACTTCTGAAAGGTATGTACCTGTTCTTGATACACAGTGAGCATAATATGCTATTGAATCATCATCATTTGCACTTATAAAAGTTGCTCCATATTCTAGAAAATCAACTACTGCATTTAGACCACTTCTTACTTCTGCTGGACTTGGTCCTGCTATTATCCCTAGTACTTCACCAGCAAGCTTTGTTGAAGCATTTGCAGCACCTGCATACATTGATTTTGCATACACAACATCAACTTCTGAAGCTTTAGTTGCTTCATCAAGAGCTGTGTATGTAACATCATCACAGTCTGCAGTTATTAAACCTAAACTTTTGTGATGTGATTTTAGTTCTAGTTTTTGTGCCATTTCTGGACTTATATTTGAAATTATCTTAATTCCTAATATATTAGGACGAATTACATCGTTTTTCATATTCTACACTCCCTCGACTTTATTTAAGGTCTATTCCTGAAGCTTTTTTATCTAACATAGTTTTTATAAGTTCAGCTATATGAGCACCTGCTTCAACTGCAGTTGTTCCACCTTTGTGAATGTTTGATATAACTGTTCTCTTTGCTTCTGCCATTCCTATATATGGCTTATATGCTATATATGCTGACATTGATTCAGCAGTAACTAATCCTGGTCTTTCTCCAACCAACATACATATAACTTCACAACCTAATTCTTCACCTAAGTGGTCCATAGCACCAACTCTACAATGTTTAACAAATAAAATTTCACTTGAATCTATTCCGTACATTTTTAGACCTTGTTTTATAGCTGGCACGCAGTCTTTTAAGTTTGCTTCTATAGCTGCTGAACTAAGCCCGTCTCCTACTAACATCAAAACCCTTTGATTTGTTCCAAGTTTAGATTTTATATTATTTATAGTTTCTGGAGAGAATTTTCTTCCTAAATCTGGTCTTGTTAAGTATTCATCTTTATCACTACATAAAGTTTCTACTGCAAACATATTGTTTTCTTTTATAAATTCTTCATCTACATAAGAGAAAACAGCATCTTGTGCAGCAGCATGGTCTGCTCTAAATCTTAAAACTGTTTCTGTTTTATATCTAGTACCAGCTCTTCCTATACCTATTCTTGCAGGCGTTTTAGACTTCATATCTAAATAAGCTTCTGCGTCCTTTGGATTTTTTACTAGCAATTGCTTTCTTATATCAACTTCTGTTATGTCATCTATACAAGCATCATTATCTATTACAACTTCAGTCACTTTTTTAACAGTTTCAGATACAACATTAGTATCTAATTCTCCAACCATTTGCCCAACTAACTGTTCTACTAATGCTTTTAAATCCTTCTCATTCATACTAAATACCTCCTATCCTAATAATAGAGATGCGTCTCCCGCTAAATCTGTTAATTTACCATCTTTAGAGAATCCCATCTTTTCCATCCAAGCATCAAATTCTTTTATTGCTGTCAATCCAAACATTTCCCTAAGTGATGCTGTTTCATGGTATCCTGTTGTTTGATAGTTAAGCATAACATCATCTCCATGAGGTATTCCCATAAAGTATGTACATCCTGCTGTTGTTAGTAATATAGCTAAGTTTTCCATATCATTTTGGTCAGCTTTCATATGGTTAGTGTAGCAAACATCAACACCCATTGGTAATCCATGTAATTTACCCATAAAATGGTCTTCAAGTCCTGCTCTTACAACTTCTCTAGCATCATATAAATATTCTGGTCCTATAAATCCAACAACTGTATTTACTAAGAATGGTTCATACTTTTTAGCAAATCCATAGCATCTAGCTTCCATAGTAACCTGGTCTATTCCATGATGTGCTTCTGAAGATAATTCTGAACCTTGTCCAGTTTCAAAATACATGACATTAGGTCCTGTAGCTGTTCCGTGTTTTAAAGCTAATTGTCTAGCTTCTTCTATAGTATCGCCATTGAATCCAAATGCTTCATTTCCTTTTTCAGAACCTGCTATAGATTGGAATATTAAATCTGCAGGAGCACCATTTCTTATCGCTTCCATTTGTGTAGTAACATGGGCTAATACACATGTTTGAGTTGGTATTTGATATTTTTGCTTTACCTCTTCAAATCTTTTTAATACTTTAGTAACACTTTCAACAGAGTCATCAACTGGGTTTAATCCAAGTACTGCATCTCCTATACCAAAAGTTAGACCTTCAAGAAGCGATGCAAGTATTCCATCTGGGTCATCTGTTGGATGATTAGGTTGAAGTCTTGCTGATAATGTTCCATGTTCTCCTATAGTTGTATTACAGTGGGCTGTAACCTTTATCTTCTTAGCAGCATAAACTAAGTCCATATTTGACATTAGTTTTGCAACTGCTGCGATAATCTCAGAAGTTAACCCTCTTGATATTCTTCTTATATCAGCACTTGTAGTATTTGAATCTAATAACCATTCTCTAAGTTCAGATACTGTCCAGTCCTTTATTTCTGCATAAACTTTTTCATTTACAGCATCTTGTATTATTCTTGTTACTTCATCTTCTTCATATGCTACTGCAGGATTATTTCTTATATCCTCTAGTTTTATATGTGATAAAACAACTTTTGCTGCTATCCTTTCTTCAGCTGATTGTGCTGCAAGACCTGCTAATTTATCTCCTGATTTTTCTTCATTAGCTTTAGCCATTACATCATATAAGCCTTTAAACTGATAAGTACGTCCAAATAATTTTGTCTTTAAAATCATTTACTTACCCCCTTCTATTAATTAAAAACTAATGTTTTTATTACCACAGGTAAAACCTTACCTTCAACTATAGGTTTTCCAATGTCAATATAATCTCCATTTTCAACCTTTACACTATCAATACAAACAATATCTTTTTTATAGTTCAATAATGCATATATTGCTTGACCTAGCACCTTTGCCATATCATTTTCAACGATTACCACAAAAGGCAAATTATTTTCTATAATTTGTTTCATTCCATCTACAAATCCTTTAGCATACTCTTGTATATCTAAAAAAGTAGGATTTTTCTTGCCTATCATAGCTATAGCAACTTTCTGTAAATCATTTTCCAATTTGAACCAGTTAAGTTTATTTTCTATGGCTTGACTAATCTGTTTTGAAGTACCAATCTCTTCATCAACTGATAATTTTAAAACTGGTAAATTTTTAATTGGGAATGACTCCCTAGTGTAGGTTATTGTACTTCCACTTACTTCAGTAGTGTGAGAACCTGCACCAACCACTGTTGCTCTTATTGTTTCTATTGATTTGACTACATTTACTTTTTTAAGGTATTCGCAATTTTTTATTGCTTGCCCAAGTAAAATTCCCAAATCACCATATTCAAAATAATTCTTTACTTCTCCATTGTAGTAAATATAATCTGCTACTCCACCTGAGAATGAAACATTTTTAATTTTTTCATCTATACTTATTGACTTATTAGTTATTATAAAATCAAATAAAGGCGTTTGAGATTTTAATCCTATACTTTCCATTAATAAATTAACCATTATATTAACTATTGGTTTTGTATTTTCTATTGTAGCTACAGTTCCTACTTGAAGATTTAAGTTATTATCTTTTATGATTTTATCTATTTTAGGCGAAATATAAGTTATCTTCTTACTTGCTTTATCTACCTTTATAAGCCTTCCACCTATATCCAAACACCCAGTATCAGTTACTTCTCCCCTTTTAAATGAAGCTATGTTACTAGTTCCCCCACCTATGTCTATATTTACAATTGTAGTTGAATGTTCTTTTGAATAAATATGAGCCCCTGCTCCTTTTCCTGATATTATACTTTCTAAATCAGGTCCTGCTGTTGCAACGACAAAGTCTCCAGCAAATCCACTTAAAGTATGAAGTACATCATTTGCATTTTCTTTTCTAGCTGTTTCGCCAGTTATTATTACTGCTCCTGTATGTATATCTACTTTAGATATATTTGCTTTTTTATATTCATTTTCAACTATTTCTTTTATTTGTTGTCCATTTATTTCTTTGTTTGAAATAAGAGGAGTAAAATAAACTTTACTTTTATAAATAATTTCCTTGTCTACTATACTTATCCTAGGTACCGAAAAATTTGATTCAGTATTTTCTACTATTAATTTAGAAAAAATCAATTGAGTAGTACTTGTCCCAATGTCAATACCAACACTTAATAATTCTTCTCTCATTTTCTCACCTCCTAAAATTTAAGTATGTCTTAAACAAGCAAAGAGGCTTAAAGCTATAATAAATATTTGTTAAATCAAATATATTTATAAGTTTTATAAATATATTTGATTAACTTAATCTATTAATAACTTTAAGCCTCTTTGCTCAATTAAAACTACTACCTTGTAGATGAGTTATTATCTAATATTAATTTATGTAGGTATAGTAATTAACACTTCGGTTCCATTTTTACTGCTCTTTCTTTTTATACTTCCTTTTAGCATTTGAGTTATATAACTATCTATTATATATGTTCCTAAACTATTTTTATTTATATTATCACTATCAAATCCAATTCCATCATCTATAATAGCGATATTTCTCAAACCATTATCTTTATTTACTAATATCTGTATATTACCACGTTCTCTATTCTTGAAAGCATGGTCATAACAGTTTTGTAGTACTTCATTTATAACTAAAAGTATGGCTGTTGCTTTTTCTCCACTAATTTTAAAGTCTTCACCTGTTATACATATATCGATATCTTTATTAAACAGATATCCGCCTTGAATATTTGATACTAATAAATTTATACCTTCTAATATAGATATATTATTATCGATTTCCTTAGATAATAAGTAATGAGTTGAAAGAATTGCAAACACTCTATTTGTTATATTATCTAGACATTGTTTAACTTCCTCGTTTTGAGACAATCTACTTTGTTTTTTTATTATAGATATTACTGTGTGAAGATTGTTTTTTACTCTATGATGAGTTTCTCTTATAGCTACTGTTTTTAAAATTAGTTCTTCTTCTTTTCGTTTTAAATCACTTATATCTTGTACTATTTTACAAACCTTAAATTCATCATCTTTGATGTATATGGTTTTTATTTTAAAAAACATATTACCTATTGAAACTTCATTTGTTTCATCATAATTCTCATCTATCAATATATCTTCAAACACCGTATGCTCTATGTATAAATCATTGTAATGCATATCTTGTATATCACATTCAAACCCAATACTTTTATACATGTCAGTTGCAATACGATTTTTAATTTTCAGCTTTCCATTTTTATCAAATATAAGTATAGCAGAATTTAAATTATCAACTAAAAAGTCATTATTTTCTATCAATTTTATAAACTGATGTGAATTTTTATTTTCTTCATCTTCGTTAGTGTCAAACTCATTTTTAACTTCACTACTTATATCTTTTTCAACTATTAATACTGCTAGAATTTTGTCATCCAATGTTATTGGTTGAATATTCTGTTTAACCAGTTTATATTCTTGTGTTAAAGCCTTAATATCTCGTGCTCTTTCTCCAGTCTTTAAGCACTTTATAACTCCTGGTTCATTTTCAATTAGAGCTTTTTTTCCTATAACATTTTCACAGTATAATGACTTTTCTTTAGGTCTACCATGTGCCACCACAATTGCTTCATCATCACATTTACTTAATACATCTATAAAAACATCAGCCTCATAAAAGTTAGCCATTAAATCTAAGGATTTTGATACTTCTATAATTTTTTCAATTTCATTTTTATTTAAGTATGTTTGTGTAATTGCTATTTTTTTTATCGTATTAATCATCGTACCCTATTATAATCATTTTAGCAATTTCCATCATTGAAGTTCTTTTATCCATACTTAATTTTCTTATTATATTGTATGCTTCATCCTCAGAAACTTTAAACTCTCTTATAAGTATACCTTTTGCTCTTTCTATTAACTTTCTTTCATTTAATTTAGAATTTACTTTCTCTAAATCTTTTTTCATTCTTTCAAATTCATTTACTTTATTTAAACACATTTCTATAGTTGGTATAAGTGATTTTTCACTTGCTGTCTTTACTAAATATCCATAAGCACCTATACTTTTAGCTTTTTCTATGTATTCTTTATCTTCAAATGAAGTTAATAAAAGTACTCCACCTGCTAGATTTTCCTTACATATTATTTTACCTGCCTTTATACCATCAAGAATTGGCATTTCTATATCCATTATAACTAAATCAGGCTTATGTTTTTTACACATTTCAACAGCTTCAAACCCATCGCATGCTTCTCCTATTATTTCATAACCATTATTTTCTAGGACATCTTTTATATCCATCCTTAACAGTGGTTCATCATCAACCAATAGTATTTTTTTCCCCATGTTCCTACCTCACTTAAAGATTAAATCTTCTTAAAATAGTTTTATATATATTTTTATGTTTTTATAAAATGCTAAATTTATATTTTATTTAACTCTCTGTTTAATTTAATTCTATCATAGTTTTGAGTTAAAAAAATATTTTCCCCTAAATTTCGTCTATTTTTTTAGATTTTTCTAGATATTCAAACAATTTTTCAAGTCCTATACCATCAATTGTATCTATTTTAAATATTTGACTTGCTCCTGCTAGTGATAATCGTTCATAAGCTATATTAATTTCATCTTCAGTAGACATATTTATTTTGGTTATAATTCCTATTACATCTTTACAAAACATACTTGCAAATCCTGGTGCTATATAATTTTCTTCTTGTGTAGCATCATATACTATTGCTATAATTTTTGCATCTACAGATGTTGTTATCAATGCATTGTACAAGCTTCTATTTTCCATATATTCACCTGGAGTGTCTATTGCATCATTGTAAAGTTCTACTGATTGGGTTTTCTTGTATTTCAATTCCAATTGGTCTAGTTTTTGGCACAAAGTGGTTTTACCACTTCCTGTTTTTCCCATAAAAATTATATTTTTCATTGTATTATTATGTCCTTGTTATTTTAGTAGATGAGAAGTTCAACATATTTCCTAAAACTTCTAAAACATCATTTAATGCTGATTCTACAGAACTTACATCACCTGATATTACTACAGAACCACTAAATCTATCTATAAACCCCAAAGATACATTTGAAGATTTTGTAGCAACATCTGCTGCTATTATTGATGCTTCACTTGGTGTTATTGTGAGTATTCCTATCGCATCTTTTTTATCAAGCACTAATCCTAATTTCTTATATATATCTTCATTAGGATTGGCTATTATATGTGCCAATGTAACCTGTTTTCCAGGAACATATTCTTGAATAACTCTTTGCTTAGATTCTTCAGCCAAATTTATTCCCTGCTTTCTTTAAGTATAGTTTATTAAAAAATTACTTGCTAAAAATAAAAGGAGCTCCATAAGAATAATATTAATATTCCTAAGAAGCTCCATTGCTTTTTTACTAAAATATCACACCTTTGTGATACTTTTATTATAGTTTTCTGCTTTATATTTGTCAATATATAATTTATATTTTTAAAAACATTTTCCCTATTTGTATAATATTATGTTTACATGTAATAAAATGTAGTTATTTAATATTATTTAATATGTTTATTATATCCTCTTCAGTTGGTACCTTAGGGTTGGTTAATGTACAAGTATCTTTTATGGCAAGCCTTGCTATTTCTCTCTCTTCATTAATTATATCTTCTAAACTTAATTTACACTCTGTCAATTTAGTTGGCATATTCATTTCTTTTTGCAGTTTCTTTATTTCATTTACTAAGTTTTTAACAGCTATTCTTATATTACCATTACCAAATCCTACTAATTCTGCTATTTGTGCATATTTTATAGCTGTATCTGAGTAAGCTATGTTGGTATATCCTATTATTGATGAATTATATTCTATAACATGTGGAAGTAATATTGAGTTTGTTCTTCCATGTGGTATATGAAATTTTCCGCCTAATACATGCGCTATAGAATGATTTATACCAAGTGATGTTTGGTTAAATGCCATACCTGCTAAACAAGATGCATTGTGCATTTTTTCTCTAGCTTTTATATCATTTCCATCTTTGTATGCTTTTAATAAATATTTAAATACTAATTTTATAGCTTTTTCAGCAAGTGCATCAGAAAAATCATTAGCATTTGTGGATACATAAGCCTCTATTGCATGTGTTAATACATCCATACCTGTATCTGCTGTTATAAAATTTGGTACAGTTTTTACAAGTTCTGGGTCTAGTATTGCTATATTTGGAAGTAAATCATCACTTACTAATGGATATTTACACCCTTTTTGATTATCTGTTATTACAGAAAATGATGTTACTTCTGAACCTGTTCCACTTGTTGTTGGTATTGCTATAAATTCTATATCAGTAGCATTTAATATTTTTTTAGAAAAATCCATTATAGATTTTGCAGCATCTATCGCAGAACCTCCTCCTAATGCTATTATTATATCTGGATTAATAGATTTAAATTTTTCTACTCCTGCTACTATTGTTTCTATTGGTGGGTCTGGTACTATTTCTTCAAAAACTTGATATGTTGAATTTATTAAGTTAAATGTTATTTTATCTATTGTTTTTGATTTAACCATAAATGGGTCTGTTATTATTAATACATGTTTATCTTTTAATTCTTGTAGTGCTTTTAATGCTCCTTCTCCAAATTTTATTTTGGTTTTAATTTCAAAGTTATTCAAATTTATCTCCTCCTTAAATTCAATGCACAAAAAAGCTCCATAGATAAAATCTATGGAGCTCCTTTGCTCTTTTAACACTTCATTGTGTTATATTAAAATATACTATTTGATTAATCTAATGTCAAGTTAATAGTATATAAAATACATCTAGATATTTTCTCATTTGCATATCTCATTTGCATATCTCTTTTTTATATTTAATCTTTAATTTTCTAAATCAATAATCGAAATTTATACATCAGTTTTACTTACTTTTAAGTCTTCTTCTAAAGTATTAAAAGCTTTATCCAAAACTTCTTTAGAATATTTTTTGCTTACTATATTTACAAACCATCTAGCTTTAGCCATTTCTATTTCATTAAGTTTAGCCTCATCTTTAGGAAAAATCTCTATAACTTTGATTTCCATACACAAACCTCCTACAAAGTTTTTGCTATAAGCCTTAATTTTAAAAATTCTTCCTTATAAAATCATTTAGATTATAACTTTTTATATTAGTTTATGAAGTTATAGATTTGTCCTGATACAACTAAGTACTAAATTTAATGTATCTGCTGATTATTTACTAGATTTTTCGTGATATAGAAGTAAAACCTAATAGACTGATAAAACTGATTTAGAATTTAAAAAGCAAAGAAATAAAAGAAATAAGTAGTCATATATTATAAAGAATAGATTTATGATATTGTTAAAAGTTATGGTATTTTTTTAGCATTGAATACAATATAAATAACTACCTAACTTATAGGAGGTTTTAATTTTGAAAGCTGCAATTTATTCAAGAAAATCAAAGTTTACTGGTAAAGGTGAATCTATAGAAAATCAAATACAACTATGTATGGACTATGCTAAGTCTGTTGGTATAAAAGATTTTTTAATATATGAAGATGAAGGCTTTAGCGGTGGTAATATAAATAGACCTCAATTTAAGAAAATGATGCAAGATGCGAAAGCAAAAAAGTTTGATTATCTTGTGTGCTATAGATTAGATAGAATATCAAGAAATGTATCTGACTTCTCTACTTTAATAGAAAAACTAAATAAACTAGATATATCTTTTATATCTATCAAAGAACAATTTGACACTTCTACCCCCATGGGAAGAGCTATGATGTTTATATCTAGTGTATTTGCACAGCTTGAAAGAGAAACAATAGCTGAACGTATAAAAGATAATATGTATGAACTTGCTCGTACTGGAAGATGGCTAGGTGGCAAAACTCCTCATGGATTTAGCAGTAAAAAGATTAAATACTTAGATGAAAACCTAAAAGAAAGAAGCATGTATCAGTTAGAAGTTAGTGATGGTGAAATGGAAGTTGTTAAAATAGTTTATGCTAAGTATCTAGAACTTAGGTCTCTATCTCAATTATACAAATATGTTTATCACAATGGAATAAAGGGTCCTCGTGGTGGTAAATTTGACCCTAGTTCATTATCTGGTATACTTAGAAGTCCTGCTTATGTGAAAGCTAATGATGTTGTTGTAGAATATCTTAGAAATAATAATATGGAAGTTATCGGTACTCCTGATAATGAATGTGGAATACTTACTTATGCTAAAAATACATCTACACCTATAGCAGCTATTGCTAAACATAAAGGAATTATAGATTCTACTACTTGGCTTGAAGTTCAAGGTTTACTTGATGCTAATCGTGATAAGAGTCCAAGAACTGCTACTGGTAAAGTTGCTTTATTATCAGGACTTTTAAAATGTTCTAAGTGTGGTTCTAATATGAGAATTACTTATAAAGGTAAACGAACTGATGAAGAATTAAAGTATTATTATGTATGTGGTACTAAAAAGAATCTCGGTATTGATGCCTGTAATTGTAAAAATCTTAATGGGCCTTTAGTTGAAGATATTATTATTGAAAGAATTAAACATTGTAATGTCGAATCTATTATAGATGCTTTTCATGAAAATAAGATTAAAGTTGATGATGTATCAAATAGCGTTAAAAATGAGATTGATTTATTTAGGAATTCTATTGAGGATAAGGAAAAGAGCATTGGGAATTTGGTTATGGAGCTTGCTAAAAATACTGGTAGTGTTGCTTCTGATTATATTATCTCTCAGATTGAAAGTTTAAATAATGAAATTGAAGAATTAAAGGTTAGGTTTAGAAACTTAGAAGATAAAAGTGTTGATATTAAAAATGCCAGTGTTAATTTAGATATTGTTGTTAGTAATTTAGAAAAGTTTAATGATATGGTTGATAATGCTAATCTGGATAATAAGAAGTTATTGCTTTCTACTCTTGTTGATTCTATAGTTTGGGATAGTTCTAGTGGTACTCTTAGTATTGTTTATATGGGTGCTGACATGGATGACTTAGTTTCTGTTGTCTGATAGGTCGCACTTCTGTAGTGATGGCAGATGCGCTTTCTATAAAAGTGCAACTTTAGAAATTAATCTATTTTTTTGTTTAAATCCATCCATTTAGATTCTAACTCTTTTATCATATTATCCTCTATTCTTACTCCAAATGATTTAATGCTCTAATACTGGTTATTCCATGATTTAATAATGAATATAATGAAATATTATGTGCTTTAATATCCCAACAAATGAGTCTTCCAAATATGCGGGAGTTTCCTGGTGGTAAAGTTGAAAAAGATGAGTCTCTTGAGAGTGCAATTGAGTGTGAAATAAAGGTTTCTATATTGACAGTTTTGCAATAAAGTTATAATATTAATAGGATTGTAGTTTTTTATAGCATATGGAAAATTATGTTCATTTTAAAACTATTAATAAATATAATTTTTTATATTTGGATAATCGTAAAATTAAAATAAAGGATGATAAAAAATGACAGAACAAAATTTAAGCTTGATTGATGAAGTTAAAAGAAGAAGAACCTTTGCAATCATTTCCCATCCCGATGCAGGAAAAACTACATTAACTGAAAAGTTTCTATTATATGGTGGTGCCATTCGTGAAGCAGGATCGGTTAAATCAAGAAGATCTCAAAAACATGCAGTATCTGACTGGATGGAAATTGAAAAACAAAGAGGTATATCTGTTGCATCAAGTGTTCTTCAATTTGAATATAATAACTTTTGTATAAATATTCTTGACACTCCAGGGCATCAAGATTTCAGTGAGGACACTTATAGGACTCTTATGGCAGCAGACTGTGCAGTAATGGTTATTGACTCTGCTAAAGGTGTCGAGGATCAGACAAAGAAATTATTCCAAGTTTGTAAAATGAGAGGAATACCAATTTTTACTTTTATAAATAAAATGGACCGTCAAGGAAAGGATCCCTTTGAACTACTTGAAGATATTGAAAATGTTCTAGGAATTCGCTCTTGCCCAGTAAACTGGCCAATTGGTTCTGGTAAAGAGTTCAAAGGTGTGTTTAATCGTCATAAAAACCAAGTTGAACTATTTGATGATGGTAACCATGGACAATCTATTGCTAAGTCTACAACTGGAGATATATCTGATGAAAGATTTAATACTTTATTAGGTGATGCTCTTCATGAAAAACTACTAGAAGATATTGAACTTTTAGATATTGCTGGAGATAATTTTAATTTAGACGGAGTATTAAATGGTGAATTGACACCTGTGTTCTTCGGAAGTGCCCTTACTAACTTTGGTGTAGAACCATTTTTAGAATCGTTTCTAGAAATAACACCTCCGCCAAATCCTCGTAGCAGTAATTTAGGTGATATTGACCCTAATTCTAATAGCTTCTCAGGATTTATATTTAAGATTCAAGCTAATATGGATAAATCTCATAGAGATAGAATTGCATTTTTAAGAATTTGCTCTGGTAAATTTGAAAAAGGTATGACAGTAACTCATGTACAAAGAAACAAAAAGGTTAAACTTTCACAACCTCAACAGTTTGTAGCACAAGACCGTGTTATAATAGATTCAGCTTATCCAGGTGACATTATAGGGATACATGATCCAGGAATATTTAATATTGGTGATACATTAAGTGAAAAAAAATCAAATTTACAGTACACTGGCATACCACAATTTGCTCCTGAACATTTTGTAAGAGTATCTACAAAGAATGCTCTTAAAAGAAAACAGTTCTTAAAAGGTCTTACACAATTATCAGAAGAAGGTACTATACAGATATACAAACAACCTAATTTTGGTATGGAAGAACTTATTGTAGGAGTAGTTGGAGTTCTTCAATTTGAAGTTTTAGAATATCGTCTAAAACAAGAATATGGTGTTGATATGATAATGAACACACTACCTTATCGTTATATACGTTGGATTGAACCTGATACTTTTAAATCGGATAAGCTTTCAATACCAATGGATACAATATTAGTTGAAGATAAAAATAGCAATCCAGTATTGTTATTTCAAAATGAATGGTCTATTAGACATCTAATTGAGAGAAATGAAAATGTAGTTTTAAGAGAAACTTCTCTATAAAAAATAAATGTTAATCCCCCTACGTCTATTTTTAAACGTAGGGGGATTAACATTTATTTGATTATTATTAACTTAATTCAGTTTCTTGTTAATTTTGAGATGCCCAATCTGCTGGATATGTTACATATATAAATCTAGCATAATCAGGTACAGAAAATTGTATTTTACTTCCTTTTGGTATAAATATTAACTCACCTGAAGAAGCAGAAACCTTTCTTCCATCTATTAATATATCTAAAGTTCCATCTATTACATAATCTATTTCATCATAGTTTAGAGTCCAGTCAAAAGTTGTTTCCTTCATTTCCATCATACCACAACCTAATCTTGGGCTTTCCTCTAATGTAAATAAATCTTTTGTGTAAACTACATCGCTTGGGTTTCCTGTATCTAATCTATCAGATTCACTAACCTTTACAGTTGGTAATTTTATAGAAGTTATTCCACTAACATCTTTATTTCTAACAAAATCTGCAGTATCTTTAGTTCCATTTATTTTTTCTTCTATTATTTGTCTTACTAATGTTTCAATTAAGTTTTTATCTATATTTGCTATATCCATCTTATACATTCTCCTTCTTTAATGTCTTACTTGCTATAACCATAGCTAATAAGACTGCTGTTATACCACCAATTAATTTAGCAACTATCATTGGTGTTATCATATTAGCATTAAATCCTGCTGTAAATCCTAAGTGGTCTCCAAATACGAATGCTGCTGATACAGAAAATGCTACGTTTATTATCTTTCCTCTATTATCCATATCTTTCATCATACCAAACATTGGTATACAGTTAGCTAAACTTGCAACAAGCCCTGCAGCTGATACATCATTCATTCCAAGAACTTTTCCTAAAGCCATTAATGGTTTATTAAATACCTTTGTTATAACAAATACTAATGGGAATGCTCCTGCTAAAACTATTGCAATATCTCCAACTATTTCTATACCTTCACCTATTGGCTTCATTCCAGGTATTACAACTATCCCTGTTAAGGCTTCAACTATTGCAGCAGCAAGTCCTAAAGTTATAACTATCACTACACCCTTTCCAAAATATGTAAATCCTTTTATCATAGCATTTTCAAATTTCAATAATCCAAGTGCTATAACGACTGCAAATATTATTATTGGTATCAAGTTCCTAAGAACCATCATTACTTCAAATCCTGCAACTAATCCACCAACAAAAGCTCCAATAGGTATTGTTATTATCCCTGCAAGTATTCCTGTTGCTAAGAATTTTTGGTCTTCTTTTTCAATTATTCCAAGTGCAACTGGTATTATAAACACTATTGTAGGTCCCATCATAGCACCTACTATTAAGCCTCCAAATAATCCAGCATTAGGGTCTTTTGCAAGCTCAAGGGCAAGTGGTGCACCACCCATATCATTAGCTAACAAACTTCCAGCAAACATAGCTGGGTCAGCTCCAAGCATATCAAACACTGGTACTACAATTGGTCTTAATACATCAGCAAGAACTGGTGCTAGACATATAACACCTACCATTGCAACTGCAAGTGAACCCATTGCCATTATACCTTCTTCAAATTGTTCTCCAAGACCAAATTTACTACCTATACATTTATCTATAGCCCCAAGTACCATGAAGACTACCATTACATAGATTATAATTTCATTTATACTCATAGTTCCCCCATTATTTTATTAGATTTTTTATTATTTGACTGTCTACTGATGATATTACAGTCTTATATATTGTGAATTTAATTTCTATACCTTTATCTATACTTTTAAACTCTATAGTGCCTATACTTTTATTCATCAAACACTTCAAATGAATCGACTACTCCAACTATCGTTGCATCTACTGGAACATGAACTTTTTCAATCGATTCTCTAGCTGAGGAACCTTTGGATATAAGAACTAAGTCTCCATTTCCTGCTCCTGCATTATCGGCTGCAACCATGAAGCCTTCCTTGTACGTGTCTTTAGTTTTTAAAATTTTTACAACTAAAAGTTTTTGACCACATAATTTTTCATCTTTTCTTGTGGCCCAAACATTACCTACAACTTTTCCTATATCCATAAAATTACCTCCTTACACTTTCTTTAGTTTGAGATGGTGTATTTTCATAAAGTCTACAGCTAATGGCGTTATTATACTTTTTTTATTAACTAGTATATTTTTAACTCCATTTATAGTTGGTTTTCTTAAGTCAGCTTCTGATATAAGTTTTTTATTTCTTAAATCTAAACTAAATTCAGTATCTATCTTCATACTTTCTACATTGTTTAGACTTTCTATATCTTTATTTAAAGCTTTTGTATTTTCTTTTTTAGAAACTATAGCACTTGATACTTCACTTTTTATACTTAACTTATTTTTATTTATAGTATTTAAGTCTTTTATAATTTCTACACCAAATTTACATATTTCATCTTCAAAGAACATAAACTTCTTATATAATGCTTTTGGTGCAGTATCCTTATATTTTTTGTATTCAATTCCTTCATCTAAGAGATATACTTTCTTACCCTTCATAATCATTTTTAGTATAAATCTTTCTTCTTCACTTGTTGAATTCCCAAGTGCTATGTTTGATAATCCTCTCATACAAAGTTTCGAAACTATCACTATTTCACACTCTTTTGTACTTCTATCAAATTCAACTATTTCAAATTCATCTTTTAATAAGTTAAATTTACTACTATCCTGTTCAAATACAATTACAGCTTTAGGTTTACTAGATACTTTCAATTCATTATTGTTTATTTTTTTATAAACTTCTTCTATTATTAGATTTACAAGGTCATCATAATTCATATTTAATCCTCCCTAGAGGTATTTTCTATATTCATCTTTCATACTTTTCTGTATTTTTAATACTTCCAACATTGTATATAGTAAATGAAATTAGAAGTTAAATTAATTTATGCTTTCTTTATTATTTTAGCAACAGTCCCTTTTGAATAGCCACATGCATTGGCTTCATCATAATCTATGTGCATGTAAGTTTTAAAGATGTCACTAACTCTTATTACTACATCATCAAATGTTAAAGGTCTCTGACCCATTACCTTAGCTTCAACTATTTCTTTATCACATACATTGAATTTTTCAGCATCCTTAGGAGTCATGTGTATGTGTCTTTTAGCAACCATTAACCCCTTATCAAGTTCAACTTCATCATGTTGTGTTGATATTTTAATACTTAAAGTACCTTCTAAGTCTCCACTTTGTTTTATAGGAGCTTTTAATCCAAGAGTTGAACCATCTGTTAAAGATATTTCTACCTGAGTTTCATTTCTACATGGCCCAAGTACAACTACATTTTTTATACTTCCTTTAGGACCAGTTATTGTGACTCTTTCCTTACAAGCATATTGACCTGGTTGAGATAAGTCTTTTAATTTTGTAAGAGTATATCCTTTACCAAATAATTTATCTACATCTTCTCTACTTAAGTGAACGTGTCTTCCTGATGCCTCAACTTCTATGAATGCTTCTTTTTTAACTCTATTTATTACTTCTTCTACTATTTCATTTAATAGACTCTCCATTGCGTCCTCCAACTACTTATACTTATTAGTTCTAACTTTATATATCATTATCCAAAATACTGACGATAATCTATTAAGTGCCTTTATTAAATCTTCTCTTTGAACATTTCCGTACTCACCTTTAAATGCTTCGTAAGCTGCAAGTTCAACCTCTCGTGTATTGCTTCTTATACTATTTATAGCTACTACTACTTCTCCCATTTCATAACTTGGGAACTCATGTCCTATACCAAAGTATTTTTTAGGATAGTGAGATTGTTCTCTAAGTTCTTGTGGAGTCAATCCTAAAAGTTTAAAATCTTCTAGTTTTTCTTCTAAAACCTCACATCTCATTATATTTCTTACAAAGTCTAATACCTCTTGTAATTCCTTAACAAGCTTTGGCATACCTAGTTTTTGGCAAAGAATCTGTGCTTTTAGTATTTCTGATTCAAGAGAATCTATTTTACCTCTTAGTATTATTCTTTTATGGTCTTTAAAAACTAAAAGATTTCCATTTAATTGAGTCATATGTTCTGGTTTTTCATCCAATTTAGCACCAAATACAGTAGTATATTTATATGTTTTCTCTTTAACTACTTCTTTTATAACTTCTTTGGGTTCATTATTTATATCTGAAAGCTTATCAATATATTTGAGTTCAATACTTCTCTCAGTTAAATAAGATTTTGCAGAAGGAGTTATTATCTGTCCTTTTTCTATATAGAATTCAGTTACATTGTCTTTGTTTTTTCCTATTTTTCTTTTTATTTCGTTTTCTGTTAAAACACCCATTTTATCACATCTCCTATTAGATGTATAAAAAAGGCTACCTCAAAATACATTGAGTTTATTAGTAAGACTCATTTTTGAGATAGCCTCTTTTTTAATCAAAATTTAAATTTTAAAATTGCATTTATATTACTCAGCTGATACTTTTGGTAATATAGCATCTACTTCAAAATGTGGTCTTGGTATAACATGAACTGATATTAGTTCTCCAACTCTCTCAGCAGCTGCAGCTCCAGCATCTGTAGCAGCTTTAACAGCTCCAACATCTCCTCTTACCATTACAGTAACTAATCCTCCACCTACTTGTTCTTTTCCTACTAATTGTACATTTGCAGCTTTAACCATTGCATCTGCTGCCTCTATCGCTCCTACTAATCCTTTAGTTTCTATCATTCCTAATGCGTTTGCACTTGCCATAATCTTATCCTCCAAAAATTTAATTTTATAGTTTTTATTTTTAGAAATTTATAGCTATAAATTTCATTGTTTGTTTTAGTTATGCTAGTTCTTTGACTAATCTTTGAACTAGAAGATTTATTAATTCTTCTTTATCCATTGAGTCAAACATTGATTTTTCAACTTGAGATGTATCTCTTCCAAGTTCTTCTATTTCTTTGATTCCATAAGCTACTCTTTTAACATTTATTAAATCAAGTGGACCTACATTGTTTGAAGTTGAACTTCCACCTATTGCACCACAACCAAGTGTTAGTGCTGGCACAAGGTTTGTTGATGCACCTATTCCTCCAAGTGCTGAAGGAGTATTCACAAGTATTCTTGATACTGGCATGTTAAGAGCAAATCTCTTTACCAACTCTTCATCATTTGCATGCATTGAGAAGGTATGACCTGCACCTTCATTTAGTAATATTTCTCTACATCTATTCATAATAGCCTCTACATTTTCTTCAACATAGAACGCTAGTATTGGTGTAAGTTTTTCTCTTGAATAGGCTACATTATGACCAACTTTATTTTCTCTTGCAACGAGAACTTTTGTATTTTTAGGTACATTTGTTAAATCTGCTAAATTTGATATTACCTCAACACTCTTACCAACTATTTGTGGATTCATAGTACCATTAGCTCTCAATATGAATTTTGCTAATCTCTCACTTTCTTTTTCATTTAAAATATACGCACCTTGATTTTTAAGTTCTTTTAAAACAGTTTCTTCCATAGATTTTTCTATTATTATAGATTGTTCTGATGCACATATAACACCATTATCAAAAGTTTTAGAATCTATTATTCTTTTGACTGCTAACTTAACATTTGCTGATTTATCTATAAACGCTGGGCCATTTCCAGGTCCAACTCCGATAGCCGGTGTTCCTGAAGAGTAAGCAGCTCTAACCATTGCTTCTCCTCCAGTTGCTAATATTAAGTTTGTATCTTTATGTTTCATTAATTCATTAGTTCCAACTATACTTGGATTAGTTATACATAATATTGAATCCTCTGGAGCTCCAGCCTTTATAGCTGCGTCACTTATTATATTAACTGTTTCAAGTATGCATTTTTTTGCATTTGGATGTGGAGAGAAAACTATAGTATTTCCTGCCTTTAAAGATATTATAGATTTGTATATTACTGTTGATGTTGGGTTTGTTGAAGGAATAAGACCTGCCACAACTCCAACTGGTGTAGCTATATCTATCGTATTTGCTTCTTTATCTTCACCAATTATTCCAATAGTTTTTGTATCTTTTAGAGTTTCATAAACTCCCATGGATGCAAAAGTATTTTTAATTACTTTATCTTCCCATTTTCCAAACCCAGTTTCTTCATTTGCCATTTTAGCTAATTTAGTAGCATTATTAAATGTTGCATTTGCAACAGCTTTTACTATTTTATCTATTTGCTCTTGGCTCATTTTAGAAAGTTTCTCTTGAGCCACTTTAGCTCTTTTTACAAGAGTTCTGACTTCTTGTATAGATACTAAATCTTTATCTAAAAGTGTCATAACTATCTATCCCCTCTGCTAAGCTTTTTAATTAAGTTTATCAATTCTTCTTTTTTAAGAACATTTAAATCTTTATAAGTTATTGAAGAGTCTAATTTCTTAGCCATAGCTTTAAGTTTTTTCACGCTGTTCTTTGATAAATCATCTCTATCAAAATCAGAATTTTCTATTTTGACTTGTTCTAATACTTCTTTATTATCATTAGTATTTTCTATTTTTTCCTCATTAGTTTCTGTTAAACTATCATCAACTACTTCAATTTCTTTGTTAATTTTATTTATATCACTATATAGTTTTTCATTATTATTTTCACTATTTTCAGTGCCATCTAAAATTACATTATCTTTTTCCGATAAATTTTTCGATACATTATCAGTTATTTCTAATGTAATCTCAAAGTTTTCCTCTGTATCTTCTGAAACTTCACAGACTTTAGGTTCTTTATTTTTAAATAAAGCATCGGTTACTTCATTATGTATTCTTGGTATAATATGTGATGCTCTTAATGTACCAATTCTAGAAACTGCTATTTCACCTGCTTCTAGAGCTGATTTAACAGCACCAACATCTCCACATATTGTTAAAGTAACAATGCCTGCTCCAACCTTATCAATTTCTAAGATATTAACATTTGCAGATTTTAAACAAGCATCAGAAGCTTCGATTGCAGCAACATATCCTATTACTTCTATTAAGCCTACAGCATCCATTTAATTATCCTAGAATCCTGTTGGATTATCTGCAACTGATTTTACTGCTTCTGCAAATGCATCACATGCTGCTTTACAGGCCGATTGAGAACCTGTAAGTAATGCTCCACCAAAGTTTGTTTCAGTTGGAGGTGCAAATAATTCGCACATCTTAACATCTGCTGCCTTCATTGCTGCATCCAGCGCATACATTGCTTCAAGTGGCGGTGCTACTAAATAAGCTAATGCCTCACCTTCTCTTATTCCTGCTACTTCTGAAAGGTATGTACCTGTTCTTGATACACAGTGAGCATAATATGCTATTGAATCATCATCATTTGCACTTATAAAAGTTGCTCCATATTCTAGAAAATCAACTACTGCATTTAGACCACTTCTTACTTCTGCTGGACTTGGTCCTGCTATTATCCCTAGTACTTCACCAGCAAGCTTTGTTGAAGCATTTGCAGCACCTGCATACATTGATTTTGCATACACAACATCAACTTCTGAAGCTTTAGTTGCTTCATCAAGAGCTGTGTATGTAACATCATCACAGTCTGCAGTTATTAAACCTAAACTTTTGTGATGTGATTTTAGTTCTAGTTTTTGTGCCATTTCTGGACTTATATTTGAAATTATCTTAATTCCTAATATATTAGGACGAATTACATCGTTTTTCATATTCTACACTCCCTCGACTTTATTTAAGGTCTATTCCTGAAGCTTTTTTATCTAACATAGTTTTTATAAGTTCAGCTATATGAGCACCTGCTTCAACTGCAGTTGTTCCACCTTTGTGAATGTTTGATATAACTGTTCTCTTTGCTTCTGCCATTCCTATATATGGCTTATATGCTATATATGCTGACATTGATTCAGCAGTAACTAATCCTGGTCTTTCTCCAACCAACATACATATAACTTCACAACCTAATTCTTCACCTAAGTGGTCCATAGCACCAACTCTACAATGTTTAACAAATAAAATTTCACTTGAATCTATTCCGTACATTTTTAGACCTTGTTTTATAGCTGGCACGCAGTCTTTTAAGTTTGCTTCTATAGCTGCTGAACTAAGCCCGTCTCCTACTAACATCAAAACCCTTTGATTTGTTCCAAGTTTAGATTTTATATTATTTATAGTTTCTGGAGAGAATTTTCTTCCTAAATCTGGTCTTGTTAAGTATTCATCTTTATCACTACATAAAGTTTCTACTGCAAACATATTGTTTTCTTTTATAAATTCTTCATCTACATAAGAGAAAACAGCATCTTGTGCAGCAGCATGGTCTGCTCTAAATCTTAAAACTGTTTCTGTTTTATATCTAGTACCAGCTCTTCCTATACCTATTCTTGCAGGCGTTTTAGACTTCATATCTAAATAAGCTTCTGCGTCCTTTGGATTTTTTACTAGCAATTGCTTTCTTATATCAACTTCTGTTATGTCATCTATACAAGCATCATTATCTATTACAACTTCAGTCACTTTTTTAACAGTTTCAGATACAACATTAGTATCTAATTCTCCAACCATTTGCCCAACTAACTGTTCTACTAATGCTTTTAAATCCTTCTCATTCATACTAAATACCTCCTATCCTAATAATAGAGATGCGTCTCCCGCTAAATCTGTTAATTTACCATCTTTAGAGAATCCCATCTTTTCCATCCAAGCATCAAATTCTTTTATTGCTGTCAATCCAAACATTTCCCTAAGTGATGCTGTTTCATGGTATCCTGTTGTTTGATAGTTAAGCATAACATCATCTCCATGAGGTATTCCCATAAAGTATGTACATCCTGCTGTTGTTAGTAATATAGCTAAGTTTTCCATATCATTTTGGTCAGCTTTCATATGGTTAGTGTAGCAAACATCAACACCCATTGGTAATCCATGTAATTTACCCATAAAATGGTCTTCAAGTCCTGCTCTTACAACTTCTCTAGCATCATATAAATATTCTGGTCCTATAAATCCAACAACTGTATTTACTAAGAATGGTTCATACTTTTTAGCAAATCCATAGCATCTAGCTTCCATAGTAACCTGGTCTATTCCATGATGTGCTTCTGAAGATAATTCTGAACCTTGTCCAGTTTCAAAATACATGACATTAGGTCCTGTAGCTGTTCCGTGTTTTAAAGCTAATTGTCTAGCTTCTTCTATAGTATCGCCATTGAATCCAAATGCTTCATTTCCTTTTTCAGAACCTGCTATAGATTGGAATATTAAATCTGCAGGAGCACCATTTCTTATCGCTTCCATTTGTGTAGTAACATGGGCTAATACACATGTTTGAGTTGGTATTTGATATTTTTGCTTTACCTCTTCAAATCTTTTTAATACTTTAGTAACACTTTCAACAGAGTCATCAACTGGGTTTAATCCAAGTACTGCATCTCCTATACCAAAAGTTAGACCTTCAAGAAGCGATGCAAGTATTCCATCTGGGTCATCTGTTGGATGATTAGGTTGAAGTCTTGCTGATAATGTTCCATGTTCTCCTATAGTTGTATTACAGTGGGCTGTAACCTTTATCTTCTTAGCAGCATAAACTAAGTCCATATTTGACATTAGTTTTGCAACTGCTGCGATAATCTCAGAAGTTAACCCTCTTGATATTCTTCTTATATCAGCACTTGTAGTATTTGAATCTAATAACCATTCTCTAAGTTCAGATACTGTCCAGTCCTTTATTTCTGCATAAACTTTTTCATTTACAGCATCTTGTATTATTCTTGTTACTTCATCTTCTTCATATGCTACTGCAGGATTATTTCTTATATCCTCTAGTTTTATATGTGATAAAACAACTTTTGCTGCTATCCTTTCTTCAGCTGATTGTGCTGCAAGACCTGCTAATTTATCTCCTGATTTTTCTTCATTAGCTTTAGCCATTACATCATATAAGCCTTTAAACTGATAAGTACGTCCAAATAATTTTGTCTTTAAAATCATTTACTTACCCCCTTCTATTAATTAAAAACTAATGTTTTTATTACCACAGGTAAAACCTTACCTTCAACTATAGGTTTTCCAATGTCAATATAATCTCCATTTTCAACCTTTACACTATCAATACAAACAATATCTTTTTTATAGTTCAATAATGCATATATTGCTTGACCTAGCACCTTTGCCATATCATTTTCAACGATTACCACAAAAGGCAAATTATTTTCTATAATTTGTTTCATTCCATCTACAAATCCTTTAGCATACTCTTGTATATCTAAAAAAGTAGGATTTTTCTTGCCTATCATAGCTATAGCAACTTTCTGTAAATCATTTTCCAATTTGAACCAGTTAAGTTTATTTTCTATGGCTTGACTAATCTGTTTTGAAGTACCAATCTCTTCATCAACTGATAATTTTAAAACTGGTAAATTTTTAATTGGGAATGACTCCCTAGTGTAGGTTATTGTACTTCCACTTACTTCAGTAGTGTGAGAACCTGCACCAACCACTGTTGCTCTTATTGTTTCTATTGATTTGACTACATTTACTTTTTTAAGGTATTCGCAATTTTTTATTGCTTGCCCAAGTAAAATTCCCAAATCACCATATTCAAAATAATTCTTTACTTCTCCATTGTAGTAAATATAATCTGCTACTCCACCTGAGAATGAAACATTTTTAATTTTTTCATCTATACTTATTGACTTATTAGTTATTATAAAATCAAATAAAGGCGTTTGAGATTTTAATCCTATACTTTCCATTAATAAATTAACCATTATATTAACTATTGGTTTTGTATTTTCTATTGTAGCTACAGTTCCTACTTGAAGATTTAAGTTATTATCTTTTATGATTTTATCTATTTTAGGCGAAATATAAGTTATCTTCTTACTTGCTTTATCTACCTTTATAAGCCTTCCACCTATATCCAAACACCCAGTATCAGTTACTTCTCCCCTTTTAAATGAAGCTATGTTACTAGTTCCCCCACCTATGTCTATATTTACAATTGTAGTTGAATGTTCTTTTGAATAAATATGAGCCCCTGCTCCTTTTCCTGATATTATACTTTCTAAATCAGGTCCTGCTGTTGCAACGACAAAGTCTCCAGCAAATCCACTTAAAGTATGAAGTACATCATTTGCATTTTCTTTTCTAGCTGTTTCGCCAGTTATTATTACTGCTCCTGTATGTATATCTACTTTAGATATATTTGCTTTTTTATATTCATTTTCAACTATTTCTTTTATTTGTTGTCCATTTATTTCTTTGTTTGAAATAAGAGGAGTAAAATAAACTTTACTTTTATAAATAATTTCCTTGTCTACTATACTTATCCTAGGTACCGAAAAATTTGATTCAGTATTTTCTACTATTAATTTAGAAAAAATCAATTGAGTAGTACTTGTCCCAATGTCAATACCAACACTTAATAATTCTTCTCTCATTTTCTCACCTCCTAAAATTTAAGTATGTCTTAAACAAGCAAAGAGGCTTAAAGCTATAATAAATATTTGTTAAATCAAATATATTTATAAGTTTTATAAATATATTTGATTAACTTAATCTATTAATAACTTTAAGCCTCTTTGCTCAATTAAAACTACTACCTTGTAGATGAGTTATTATCTAATATTAATTTATGTAGGTATAGTAATTAACACTTCGGTTCCATTTTTACTGCTCTTTCTTTTTATACTTCCTTTTAGCATTTGAGTTATATAACTATCTATTATATATGTTCCTAAACTATTTTTATTTATATTATCACTATCAAATCCAATTCCATCATCTATAATAGCGATATTTCTCAAACCATTATCTTTATTTACTAATATCTGTATATTACCACGTTCTCTATTCTTGAAAGCATGGTCATAACAGTTTTGTAGTACTTCATTTATAACTAAAAGTATGGCTGTTGCTTTTTCTCCACTAATTTTAAAGTCTTCACCTGTTATACATATATCGATATCTTTATTAAACAGATATCCGCCTTGAATATTTGATACTAATAAATTTATACCTTCTAATATAGATATATTATTATCGATTTCCTTAGATAATAAGTAATGAGTTGAAAGAATTGCAAACACTCTATTTGTTATATTATCTAGACATTGTTTAACTTCCTCGTTTTGAGACAATCTACTTTGTTTTTTTATTATAGATATTACTGTGTGAAGATTGTTTTTTACTCTATGATGAGTTTCTCTTATAGCTACTGTTTTTAAAATTAGTTCTTCTTCTTTTCGTTTTAAATCACTTATATCTTGTACTATTTTACAAACCTTAAATTCATCATCTTTGATGTATATGGTTTTTATTTTAAAAAACATATTACCTATTGAAACTTCATTTGTTTCATCATAATTCTCATCTATCAATATATCTTCAAACACCGTATGCTCTATGTATAAATCATTGTAATGCATATCTTGTATATCACATTCAAACCCAATACTTTTATACATGTCAGTTGCAATACGATTTTTAATTTTCAGCTTTCCATTTTTATCAAATATAAGTATAGCAGAATTTAAATTATCAACTAAAAAGTCATTATTTTCTATCAATTTTATAAACTGATGTGAATTTTTATTTTCTTCATCTTCGTTAGTGTCAAACTCATTTTTAACTTCACTACTTATATCTTTTTCAACTATTAATACTGCTAGAATTTTGTCATCCAATGTTATTGGTTGAATATTCTGTTTAACCAGTTTATATTCTTGTGTTAAAGCCTTAATATCTCGTGCTCTTTCTCCAGTCTTTAAGCACTTTATAACTCCTGGTTCATTTTCAATTAGAGCTTTTTTTCCTATAACATTTTCACAGTATAATGACTTTTCTTTAGGTCTACCATGTGCCACCACAATTGCTTCATCATCACATTTACTTAATACATCTATAAAAACATCAGCCTCATAAAAGTTAGCCATTAAATCTAAGGATTTTGATACTTCTATAATTTTTTCAATTTCATTTTTATTTAAGTATGTTTGTGTAATTGCTATTTTTTTTATCGTATTAATCATCGTACCCTATTATAATCATTTTAGCAATTTCCATCATTGAAGTTCTTTTATCCATACTTAATTTTCTTATTATATTGTATGCTTCATCCTCAGAAACTTTAAACTCTCTTATAAGTATACCTTTTGCTCTTTCTATTAACTTTCTTTCATTTAATTTAGAATTTACTTTCTCTAAATCTTTTTTCATTCTTTCAAATTCATTTACTTTATTTAAACACATTTCTATAGTTGGTATAAGTGATTTTTCACTTGCTGTCTTTACTAAATATCCATAAGCACCTATACTTTTAGCTTTTTCTATGTATTCTTTATCTTCAAATGAAGTTAATAAAAGTACTCCACCTGCTAGATTTTCCTTACATATTATTTTACCTGCCTTTATACCATCAAGAATTGGCATTTCTATATCCATTATAACTAAATCAGGCTTATGTTTTTTACACATTTCAACAGCTTCAAACCCATCGCATGCTTCTCCTATTATTTCATAACCATTATTTTCTAGGACATCTTTTATATCCATCCTTAACAGTGGTTCATCATCAACCAATAGTATTTTTTTCCCCATGTTCCTACCTCACTTAAAGATTAAATCTTCTTAAAATAGTTTTATATATATTTTTATGTTTTTATAAAATGCTAAATTTATATTTTATTTAACTCTCTGTTTAATTTAATTCTATCATAGTTTTGAGTTAAAAAAATATTTTCCCCTAAATTTCGTCTATTTTTTTAGATTTTTCTAGATATTCAAACAATTTTTCAAGTCCTATACCATCAATTGTATCTATTTTAAATATTTGACTTGCTCCTGCTAGTGATAATCGTTCATAAGCTATATTAATTTCATCTTCAGTAGACATATTTATTTTGGTTATAATTCCTATTACATCTTTACAAAACATACTTGCAAATCCTGGTGCTATATAATTTTCTTCTTGTGTAGCATCATATACTATTGCTATAATTTTTGCATCTACAGATGTTGTTATCAATGCAT
The DNA here is from genome assembly GCF_020657815.1 of Clostridioides sp. ZZV15-6597. Classification (NCBI taxonomy): domain Bacteria; kingdom Bacillati; phylum Bacillota; class Clostridia; order Peptostreptococcales; family Peptostreptococcaceae; genus Clostridioides; species Clostridioides sp. ZZV15-6597. The sequence goes on from NZ_JAGWCT010000015.1 coordinate 54,504, forward strand.
TGTACAAGCTTCTATTTTCCATATATTCACCTGGAGTGTCTATTGCATCATTGTAAAGTTCTACTGATTGGGTTTTCTTGTATTTCAATTCCAATTGGTCTAGTTTTTGGCACAAAGTGGTTTTACCACTTCCTGTTTTTCCCATAAAAATTATATTTTTCATTGTATTATTATGTCCTTGTTATTTTAGTAGATGAGAAGTTCAACATATTTCCTAAAACTTCTAAAACATCATTTAATGCTGATTCTACAGAACTTACATCACCTGATATTACTACAGAACCACTAAATCTATCTATAAACCCCAAAGATACATTTGAAGATTTTGTAGCAACATCTGCTGCTATTATTGATGCTTCACTTGGTGTTATTGTGAGTATTCCTATCGCATCTTTTTTATCAAGCACTAATCCTAATTTCTTATATATATCTTCATTAGGATTGGCTATTATATGTGCCAATGTAACCTGTTTTCCAGGAACATATTCTTGAATAACTCTTTGCTTAGATTCTTCAGCCAAATTTATTCCCTGCTTTCTTTAAGTATAGTTTATTAAAAAATTACTTGCTAAAAATAAAAGGAGCTCCATAAGAATAATATTAATATTCCTAAGAAGCTCCATTGCTTTTTTACTAAAATATCACACCTTTGTGATACTTTTATTATAGTTTTCTGCTTTATATTTGTCAATATATAATTTATATTTTTAAAAACATTTTCCCTATTTGTATAATATTATGTTTACATGTAATAAAATGTAGTTATTTAATATTATTTAATATGTTTATTATATCCTCTTCAGTTGGTACCTTAGGGTTGGTTAATGTACAAGTATCTTTTATGGCAAGCCTTGCTATTTCTCTCTCTTCATTAATTATATCTTCTAAACTTAATTTACACTCTGTCAATTTAGTTGGCATATTCATTTCTTTTTGCAGTTTCTTTATTTCATTTACTAAGTTTTTAACAGCTATTCTTATATTACCATTACCAAATCCTACTAATTCTGCTATTTGTGCATATTTTATAGCTGTATCTGAGTAAGCTATGTTGGTATATCCTATTATTGATGAATTATATTCTATAACATGTGGAAGTAATATTGAGTTTGTTCTTCCATGTGGTATATGAAATTTTCCGCCTAATACATGCGCTATAGAATGATTTATACCAAGTGATGTTTGGTTAAATGCCATACCTGCTAAACAAGATGCATTGTGCATTTTTTCTCTAGCTTTTATATCATTTCCATCTTTGTATGCTTTTAATAAATATTTAAATACTAATTTTATAGCTTTTTCAGCAAGTGCATCAGAAAAATCATTAGCATTTGTGGATACATAAGCCTCTATTGCATGTGTTAATACATCCATACCTGTATCTGCTGTTATAAAATTTGGTACAGTTTTTACAAGTTCTGGGTCTAGTATTGCTATATTTGGAAGTAAATCATCACTTACTAATGGATATTTACACCCTTTTTGATTATCTGTTATTACAGAAAATGATGTTACTTCTGAACCTGTTCCACTTGTTGTTGGTATTGCTATAAATTCTATATCAGTAGCATTTAATATTTTTTTAGAAAAATCCATTATAGATTTTGCAGCATCTATCGCAGAACCTCCTCCTAATGCTATTATTATATCTGGATTAATAGATTTAAATTTTTCTACTCCTGCTACTATTGTTTCTATTGGTGGGTCTGGTACTATTTCTTCAAAAACTTGATATGTTGAATTTATTAAGTTAAATGTTATTTTATCTATTGTTTTTGATTTAACCATAAATGGGTCTGTTATTATTAATACATGTTTATCTTTTAATTCTTGTAGTGCTTTTAATGCTCCTTCTCCAAATTTTATTTTGGTTTTAATTTCAAAGTTATTCAAATTTATCTCCTCCTTAAATTCAATGCACAAAAAAGCTCCATAGATAAAATCTATGGAGCTCCTTTGCTCTTTTAACACTTCATTGTGTTATATTAAAATATACTATTTGATTAATCTAATGTCAAGTTAATAGTATATAAAATACATCTAGATATTTTCTCATTTGCATATCTCATTTGCATATCTCTTTTTTATATTTAATCTTTAATTTTCTAAATCAATAATCGAAATTTATACATCAGTTTTACTTACTTTTAAGTCTTCTTCTAAAGTATTAAAAGCTTTATCCAAAACTTCTTTAGAATATTTTTTGCTTACTATATTTACAAACCATCTAGCTTTAGCCATTTCTATTTCATTAAGTTTAGCCTCATCTTTAGGAAAAATCTCTATAACTTTGATTTCCATACACAAACCTCCTACAAAGTTTTTGCTATAAGCCTTAATTTTAAAAATTCTTCCTTATAAAATCATTTAGATTATAACTTTTTATATTAGTTTATGAAGTTATAGATTTGTCCTGATACAACTAAGTACTAAATTTAATGTATCTGCTGATTATTTACTAGATTTTTCGTGATATAGAAGTAAAACCTAATAGACTGATAAAACTGATTTAGAATTTAAAAAGCAAAGAAATAAAAGAAATAAGTAGTCATATATTATAAAGAATAGATTTATGATATTGTTAAAAGTTATGGTATTTTTTTAGCATTGAATACAATATAAATAACTACCTAACTTATAGGAGGTTTTAATTTTGAAAGCTGCAATTTATTCAAGAAAATCAAAGTTTACTGGTAAAGGTGAATCTATAGAAAATCAAATACAACTATGTATGGACTATGCTAAGTCTGTTGGTATAAAAGATTTTTTAATATATGAAGATGAAGGCTTTAGCGGTGGTAATATAAATAGACCTCAATTTAAGAAAATGATGCAAGATGCGAAAGCAAAAAAGTTTGATTATCTTGTGTGCTATAGATTAGATAGAATATCAAGAAATGTATCTGACTTCTCTACTTTAATAGAAAAACTAAATAAACTAGATATATCTTTTATATCTATCAAAGAACAATTTGACACTTCTACCCCCATGGGAAGAGCTATGATGTTTATATCTAGTGTATTTGCACAGCTTGAAAGAGAAACAATAGCTGAACGTATAAAAGATAATATGTATGAACTTGCTCGTACTGGAAGATGGCTAGGTGGCAAAACTCCTCATGGATTTAGCAGTAAAAAGATTAAATACTTAGATGAAAACCTAAAAGAAAGAAGCATGTATCAGTTAGAAGTTAGTGATGGTGAAATGGAAGTTGTTAAAATAGTTTATGCTAAGTATCTAGAACTTAGGTCTCTATCTCAATTATACAAATATGTTTATCACAATGGAATAAAGGGTCCTCGTGGTGGTAAATTTGACCCTAGTTCATTATCTGGTATACTTAGAAGTCCTGCTTATGTGAAAGCTAATGATGTTGTTGTAGAATATCTTAGAAATAATAATATGGAAGTTATCGGTACTCCTGATAATGAATGTGGAATACTTACTTATGCTAAAAATACATCTACACCTATAGCAGCTATTGCTAAACATAAAGGAATTATAGATTCTACTACTTGGCTTGAAGTTCAAGGTTTACTTGATGCTAATCGTGATAAGAGTCCAAGAACTGCTACTGGTAAAGTTGCTTTATTATCAGGACTTTTAAAATGTTCTAAGTGTGGTTCTAATATGAGAATTACTTATAAAGGTAAACGAACTGATGAAGAATTAAAGTATTATTATGTATGTGGTACTAAAAAGAATCTCGGTATTGATGCCTGTAATTGTAAAAATCTTAATGGGCCTTTAGTTGAAGATATTATTATTGAAAGAATTAAACATTGTAATGTCGAATCTATTATAGATGCTTTTCATGAAAATAAGATTAAAGTTGATGATGTATCAAATAGCGTTAAAAATGAGATTGATTTATTTAGGAATTCTATTGAGGATAAGGAAAAGAGCATTGGGAATTTGGTTATGGAGCTTGCTAAAAATACTGGTAGTGTTGCTTCTGATTATATTATCTCTCAGATTGAAAGTTTAAATAATGAAATTGAAGAATTAAAGGTTAGGTTTAGAAACTTAGAAGATAAAAGTGTTGATATTAAAAATGCCAGTGTTAATTTAGATATTGTTGTTAGTAATTTAGAAAAGTTTAATGATATGGTTGATAATGCTAATCTGGATAATAAGAAGTTATTGCTTTCTACTCTTGTTGATTCTATAGTTTGGGATAGTTCTAGTGGTACTCTTAGTATTGTTTATATGGGTGCTGACATGGATGACTTAGTTTCTGTTGTCTGATAGGTCGCACTTCTGTAGTGATGGCAGAAGCAATAAGCATATCAGATAAAGTTGCAATACTATCTAAAAGACCAGCTACTATAAAAAATATTTATGACATTGAACTTAATATGGATGGAACAAAAACGCCTCTCAAAACACGTAAAGTTCCCGATTTTCAAAAGTATTTCGACATATTATGGAAGGAGCTAGATACACATGAGGCTTAATAAAAGATCTGAAGGATATATAAACTATATTAAAGGTGTAAAAAGAGAAAAAAGAAATGTATTATTTTATCAACTATTAATTTTAATTGGTTTTATTATAATTTGGGAGATTTTAGCTGATTTAAATGTTATAAATACTTTTCTATTCAGTAAACCAAGTGATATTTACAATTTGTTTATTCAATATGCATCTAGTGGCCAACTATTTAAACATATTGGAGTATCTGTATATGAAACAGTTCTTGGTCTTGTTATAGGAACTGTTTTAGGTATTCTAGTAGCAATTGCTCTTTGGTGGTCAGAAAAATTATCAAAAATATTAGACCCATTTTTGGTAGTTTTAAATGCTCTTCCTAAGACTGCTTTAGCTCCTATAATTATAGTTTGGGTTGGTGCTGGAATAGAAGGAATTGTAGTAACAGCTGTAACTATTTCTGTTGTTGTTACCATACTTTCAGCCTATAATTACTTTATTAATATAGATGAAGAAAAAATTAAGATGTTAAAGAGCTTTGGAGCTAGCAAATCACAAATCCTATTTAAACTTATATTACCTGCAAATACAGGAAATTTAATAAACTTAACTAAGATTAATATTGGTATGGCTTGGGTAGGTGTTATAGTAGGAGAATTTTTGGTATCAAGATATGGAATAGGATACTTGATAGTTTATGGTAGTCAAGTATTTAAGCTAGATTTGGTAATGATGGGCGTATTTGTATTAGCTATTTGTGCATGGGCAATGTATGCTGTAGTCAACATTATCGAAAAAATATACAATTCTAGATAAATAAAAAATCTTATTTAGTAAATTTAATCATACTAGTATTTATACTATAGGATAGTTTTTTAGAAGTACTCTAATTGTAAAATCAAAAAATTATAACTATATAACTTTAATATTTGAAACTGTAGGAATATTTGTGAGA